>DYNZ01000139.1 GCA_020720805.1 Leptospira biflexa
TTTTAAGATTCCATCTGAATTTATTAGTCGATTCTGAATTCAAGTAGCAAGTGCAACACCGCTTCTTTTATCGTATTCCAACGGTGATTGATAATTCAGTCATTTTCTTAGTCAATTATTTAATCTTTCCATTGCTTTGTCAATATTTTCTTTGTTTATCAACGAAAAATATATGCGGCAGTTCAGCTCCTGCGAAATACGTTTATGCTCTACAAATTCCAGAGTATTGTCAAAAGTAGTGGTTTTTACAATACCGTTCAAATTTTGCAATATTTTGATAATTCTATCCGCGACTACACTTGCATTTTTCGTTTTACCTTTATCAATAATTTCAAGACCGCTTTTTCGCTCGGTTAAGGTGATGATAGCCCCTTTATGGTTTTTACCTATAATGGTATCACCTTCCCAATGTCCTATGGTGCTTCTTTTATCAACATATACTGGTCTTTCAGC
Organism: Leptospira biflexa; assembly: GCA_020720805.1. Classification (GTDB taxonomy): domain Bacteria; phylum Spirochaetota; class DYNZ01; order DYNZ01; family DYNZ01; genus DYNZ01. Next base: position 454 of record DYNZ01000139.1, read on the forward strand.
AATTGGCCTGCGATTAGGTATCTGCCCTCGTTTATTGCTACTTTTTTTGTATTTTTTACGCCTTTTCAGGCCAGATTGCCTTAGACACTTGCTTAAGATTCCGCCGTTAGCTTTGTCATGATCGATAATTTGATAAATCCACCAATGACTGGTAGGCCATATTTCCTCCTCTTTTTGAGTTGGGGAACTTCATACAGAAGAGAAGGTCTGCCAGCGGTCCACCTTTCATTTGTTGCACTTATTACTTGAATCTAAGTCATTTTATATTGACAAGAGGTTACTATTGTCGGAAATAAAATTGAGATAAATCGGCCCGCTGAAAAAGTAGAATAGCAATAATTGTTCTGGCAATGAATCTGGAAATGATTCTAAGGATTTTTTTTTATCATATTATTTCGGCAGTTATTTTATATGATAAAGCCTTTGCTTGAATTTTTATATTCTAATCCAGGCCCCCAAAGCATGCAAAATGCCACTGTAGCAATTTCTTTACAATGTTTGTTAGGAAAGATGACTGAGAGAGAAATAAGCAGGTATATTTTTAAGCCTGCCGGACAGCAGGCTTAAAAGAGCGGTTCGGGAAAGTTATTTCCGCGCACAGTTCCAGGGAGATTCCTGCCACCCCTCATCGCCGGCATAATTCCATTTTCCGACCATGTGGGTTGGCCGGGCGCTTTTTCGCCGGATCTCCAGTCTGAATTCAAAGTTTCCCTTTTTCTGGTTCCCCCGCTGCTCCCAGGTTCCGGAAAAGGTTGTTCCCTGCACCCGACCTTGCAAAATTCCATCCTGGAAAGTATAGGTTCCATAGATGGTAGGTCCATCCGTAGATAGATCCAGAACACCATACTCGCCGCAGTCCCATTTTCCATCGATTTGGTCATATTGGAAACCACCGATTGGTCTCTGCATATCATCCGGATCGCCGCCAGCAAAAAGCAGGGTTACACTCAGGGTTAGTAATGTTAAAAACATGGCTATGAAGGTTTTTTTCATCGTTTATTCCTCATCCTTTTTAAGTGACTGGGTTCATTACAAATGGAAGTGAAACATCAAACTTAATCTTTATTCCGTTTTCTTTTTCCCATATCATCCAGATTTTTTTCGATCATTTTTTTTAATTCATTCTTTTTTTTGAACGGCTTTCCCTCTTTGCGGGGACTGGTCTCTTTACTTCCAGGTTCGCTCTTAACCTGTTTGCGATCATTTCGATTTGAGCCCTCTTTTTTCTCATAGCGCTCCCTTCGTTCCCGGGGGGTATTGCGATCGCCAAACGAACGGCGCTCCTGAGAACGACGGTCACCCTGCTCTCTACCTGCTGGTTTTGTTCTCTCCATGGAACGTTTCAACGGTTTAATGACAGCGTAATCTTCGGGTCGGAATAAGGCGGAATGGGAGAGATGCAGCAGAGCGCTGATGATCGTCTCAGCCGGAAAGTTCTTGGTTAAAAAGGCTGAAAATTTTTTATACCTGGCCAGATCGCTTGTTTCCATTAGCAAGGAGAGCTTTTCCGCCAGCACCTGCTGTTTGCTGTGGATTATCTCTTCCGGATCAGGAACCATTATTTTTTCGGCTTGAAATTTTGTGATTTTCAATATACGCTGCAAGCGTGGAAACTCCCGCGGTGTGATAATCGTAATGGCAGTTCCCTGCTTCTGGTTTCGTCCTGTCCGGCCGATGCGATGCGTATAGGACTCCGGATCATGAGGAACGCTGAAATTGATAACATGAGATAAATTTTCAACATCAATGCCGCGAGCGGCAACATCGGTAGCGATCAGGATAGTTAGGTCGCGCTTGCGAAACGAATTGAGAATTTTCTCCCTGCTGCTTTGCTGGATTTCTCCATGCAGAGCCATAGTCCGATAGCCCCTTTTGTTCAGTAATGCCGAAAGCTCGTCAGCCTCCAGCCGGGTCTTGGCAAAAATAATTCCATAAAAATCGATCGTGATATCGATCAAGCGCAGCAGAGCTTCTACTTTATCTTCTTCGTAAACCTCAACAAAAAGGTGTTCTGTCAGTGCTATCTCGGTGGAGGCAGAAGGCAGGCGTAGCTCCTGCGGATTTTTCATGAATTTTTGAGCCATATCGCGGATGCGCGGCGGTACTGTAGCGGAAAATAGGACAACGCGCTTTTTTTCCGGAGTATAGGAAAAAATTGTTTCCATGTCCTCATAAAAACCCATATTCAGCATCTCATCGGCTTCATCCAAAACTATGGTCTTGATAGTTTCCAGGCTCAGGGTTTTGCGCTCCAGGTGATCCATAATCCGGCCTGGGGTTCCAACAACAATCTGCGCGCCTGCTCTCAACTTTTTGATTTGCTCAAAAATTGCCTGACCACCATATACAGTTACAATTTTTACATCTTTGTCTGGACGCAGCGACTGCATCTCCTTGGTAACCTGCAAAGCAAGCTCTCTGGTAGGTACCATGACCAGGGTGTGCAAACCCTGCTCTGTCTCTTTCAACCGATCTAAAATTGGCAAGGCAAAGGCGGCGGTTTTTCCGGTTCCGGTATGAGCCTGCACGATGAGGTCATGTTTATTTTCCAGCAGCAGTGGTATCGCTTTGGCCTGTACGGGTGTGGGCAGAAGAAAACCCTTTTGGGTGATTGCATCTAATGTGGCCTCCGAGAGACCAAGGTCTGTAAACGCTATATTCTCATTTTTCATTTAAATTAATTGCCTATATGTTGGATTCATTGTACGCTATGCGCATTGCGAAATCGTCGCAGAAAAGAGTAATGAGGAACATCAGTCGGATCAGGAAGAAGGCTGTGGATCATTTCCTTTTCAATATTGCCAGAAACAGATCTACCCCCGTTTCTGGCAAGCAAAAAGCGCCGCTATTTTGGTAAACTCAAAGATCCGATACATCAGCCTTAGGCGAATGCAGTTGCACTGGTTTGCCCCTGATGCCGCGCAATTTCATATTCAAGATCTCCACAAAAGCGGAAAATGCCATGGAAAAATAGAGATAACCCTTGGGTATATGAAGATCAAAACCCTCTCCTAACAGAGATAGCCCTATAAGCAGAAGAAAGGATAAGGCTAAAATCTTGATCGTTGGATGCTCTTCTACGAAACGGCTGATTGAACCCACAAAAACAAGCATAAAAATTACTGCGATAACCACCGCGATAATCATAATCGCTAACTGATCCGCCAGCCCAATCGCGGTGATCACGGAATCCAGCGAAAATACGATATCCAGAATCATAATCTGAGAAATGACGCTCCAGTAGGATCCTCTCGGTTTGCCGCTATGGTGCTCGCCGCTCCCCTCAAGCTTGTCATGGATTTCGAGGGTGGCCTTGACCAATAGAAATAGACCGCCAACAATCAGGATCAGGTCTCTTCCGCTAATCTCATTTGAAAAAACCGTAAACCAGGGCTTCGTTAATTTCATGATCAGTGATAGGGAGAATAGAAGAGCTATCCTGCTGATCATCGCCATAAGCAAACCGACTTTGCGTGCTCTGGGTTGCTGCTCGGGCGGTAATTTCCCAGTAAGAATTGCGATAAAGATTATATTATCGATTCCCAGTACAATTTCTAAAACTGTCAACGTAGCCAATGCCATCCAGGCATTGGGATCCATTAGCCATTCCATCACCCGCGCTCCTTATGCGAAAAAGTGCAGCGACCCTGTCACTTCTATTATTTTGAAAGACCCCTACTATGGATCTCTTTTTATGGGGAAACAACAGGAGTAGAGGAAACTTCTGTCAATGATAACATATTTCTCTGAAAATTTTCCTTTACGCCAATTTGCATAGTTTCCAAGGTTGATCGTTACATCATTGATTTCTAATGCAAAGAATGACGCCATTTCCTTAGAAAACAGAAATCCCAGTGCGAAACGTCTTTGTATCGCTTTTTTTTTATAGAAACAAAGGGATGGCGATGCCACGGAAGAAGCCAATCTCTTCTAAAACGAAAATATGGGTTACATTTTTCTGTTATACCAATAAGCATCGATGCTTCGATTTACTCGAAACACTTTGGTTCTCGGGTTTTATACTGGCTAAAGGGTGCGTCGA
>DYNZ01000140.1 GCA_020720805.1 Leptospira biflexa
TGCGCCTCCCGCGCACCCGAAATGGAATTGTGGTCTGTTACAACTACACGGTCAATTCCCTTGCGGCGGGCGGCTGAAACCAAGTCCGCGGGAAGGGTTAGGGAGTCTTTTGAGGCGTAGGTGTGGCAGTGGAATTCGAGTTTAATCATGACATTTGTTCTTGACAAAGAGTTTTATGAGAGTATATACTGTTTTAGTCAACTTTTAATTACAGGTGGTCATAGAGTGGGTACTTTTTTTAGTTTGACAAGCGTGATAAATGAGTACATCGGCATCTTCGTTATGGGGATTTTTTTGCTGATGGTGTCTTACTACGCCACATCCCCTTCATATAAAATAGCAAAAGAAGATGGTTTCTTCCACGGTATATATTTTTTTATTTTTTATCTTATTGAATTCAGCATACCCATTACATTATTTTTAGCGATCCCATATCTTCTTGAAAACCATTTCGCACTTAAAGAACTTGCCAACTGGATTCGCTGGTTTGAAATTTTTGTTGCTGGCGTTATCTATTTCAAGTTGAGAAAACACGCTGAAACACGCGGACTATACTCATTTCTTGGGCACTATGCCTTACTCCTCTTCGCCTGGTTCATTGACCGTTGGGTGGGAATAATTTTCATTGCCCTGCCTTTGCTCTTTGTTTATTACCATGTAATGTCGCGTATTGCTTTTGAAATTATGCCTGCCTCGAACCCTGATGATAAAAAGGAAAAAAAATCCAAGTTTCGGGTTTTCCTCTCATACACGTGGGGATTACAACAACCCCTATGGAAAGCGCTATCAAACACCGCTAAAGAATCTGAAAAACGTATTGACGGCGCTCCAAGTTTCATTAAGTTTGACGGAATGGTTTGGACATATCCCCATCAAGCGATAGGCATCACTGACGGTCCAAAGTTTAGCGTAGATGGACCGGGACTGGTTTTCATTGGCAAAGACAAACAGCCTTTTGATATCGTTGATTTGCGCGACATAACGCGTATGTCAACGATTAAAGCCATATCAAGAGATGGCATTTCATTTGACGTAACTGTCACTGCGGTATTTCGCGTGGACTATGAAGCATGGACAAAAGAGCAGCATCAAAAACTTCGCCGCGAAAATACCCTGCTCAGAGAAGGAAAAGAACTGGACAAAAATCTAGGTGGGACTTTCCCATATTCACAGGCACGCGCGAGATCTGTATTAAGTTATAGAAGCAGAAAAACCACAGCAAACGGTGAAGAAATAGAGCGTTGGGATGACCATGTAGTAGGTATGTCCGAACAAGCCGCTCGGGAAGTTTTAGCAGAACGCAGTATAGAAGATTTATGGAAAGCGCGCGAAAACGAAAATAGCGGAGCCGCAGAAGAAATTACCCGCGAAATGAAAGCCCTCATCAAAGACTCTTTACACATACATGGTATTGAACTGATCACTGCAAAAGCCACAAAATTCCTATTCAAAAACGACAACTTGGATGAAAAATTGGAGGATGAAGTATCTGAACAGCAACTCGCCACATGGAGTGTTGAATGGGAAAGACAGTGCTCGATGACACTTGCGGACGGACAGGCTGAATCGGAACGCATTCAGCAGGAGGCGCGCGCGTATGCGCACTCCGTTTTACTTACAGCCATTGCGGAAGGACTGCAACAAGCGCGCGCAATTCACCCAAACTTGCCGCGCTATGTCATTGCCATGCGTTTTATTGGCGCCCTTGAAGAAGTTATCGAGCAGCAACCCGAAACAGATGAAAAAGAAGTTTTAGAAGCCCGCGCAAGTCTCCGCAACCTAAAAGCACACTACATATCGGCTTCAGGCAAGGAGTAACTCACCATGTCCATCACTCCACCCATTAACTCCAATGACTGGCAAAACCAGTATCCTGAAAAACAAGCTCATCTTGATTCTTTAACGCGGGCCGGACAGCTGCTTATTCCTATCGTGATGGGAATGGTTCTACCAATTATATTCCTCATTATTTATACGGGACGTTTAATAGAAAACTCGCCAACAACAGAAATTCTGATCGGGCGCATCATACAAGGCGCCGCTTTAGTGGTCGCCATAATTATCTGGACTGCGCTTTTCATTAATTACATATTCAAAACCGCCGCAGGCTTTTTGGAGACGTTTCACAACCTGCCCGCCGGAAAAGAATCGTCCACACTCGTGAGACTGCGGGTATTCGGCATCCCCCCACTCCCACCGCCACTATCCATATGGATCAAGTTTCCAGAAGTCAAACTAACAGATGGAAAACTTGATCCGCCTGATCACTGGGCAACAATTGTCGGCGGTCCTGTAAAATTAAATATTAACGTAGGTCATGCGCTTTATCTCGAACGCGGCGGTTATTTTTCAAGGGTCGTGGGGCAAGGCTCCGCATTCCTGGATTGGGATGAACGAATCAGCGCCGCTGTGAATGTAGGTCCTCGCAATGAGGATATCTCTGTCACCGCATGGACAAAAGAAGGAATCAAAGTAGTTGTCAATGCAAAAGGAGAATACTTCCTCGGTCACGCACGAACCGAATATGAAGAAAATATTCTGATTCCTTACGACCCAGAATCCATTCGCAAAGCAGTGGAATATACCTTCAGAAGCGGCAGGGAAGCAAATGAATGGCTGAAATCTGCAACAGGACAAACGATTGGCATTCTGGGCGCCTACATTTCAAATCATTTTTTAGATGACTTATTTCTAAAAGATAACAACACCTTTACCCTGCTTTCCAATGCGAATGTTAGTGAATTGCTCACTACGATCAACGCCAAATTACAGGGATATGGCGTATATCTTTCAAATTTTCAAATTACTGAAGTTATCCTTCCACCAAAGGTAGAAAAACAAAGACTCAAAATATGGGGGGCAAATCATAAAAATTTTGCCGTTGTTACCAATGGAGAAGTAAAAGCATACCAAATTCGTATGCGTGAAAAAGCGCGAGCTGAAATACAACGCGACCTTATCTTCACACTTACCAACGGATTGGATCGTATTGATTCAACCAACTTTCCCGAACCGCTTCTATTATCCCTTTCTGCCCTGCTGGACCAAAGCATAAAAGATCCAATGGTGCGCGCAAATATGGCAAAGGAATCGTTGGAGACCCTTGAAAAAATGCAAGAGTCTATCAAGTTCCCGCTACAATTGCCTGGTGAGCAAACATGAAAGAGGAAACCAACACAATTCTTGGACACATGGAATGTACAGGAGAAATGTCTCTTTTACAAGACCGACTTCTCTCATTAAGCGCATCACGCCCCGCTGAACTACAACAAACTATTTTCAACTTGCTTAATGCCATTAAACACACCAACATCCAAAGTCATGGTCATGCCGGATTTTATTACTTGTTTTTAGGGTGCGCGTATTACGAGCAGGATGAGTTTCAAAAAACAGAAGTCAGCCTGCAAAGCGCGATCGCTGAATTGTGGGGATCGCAAGTGAACAAGGCTTTGGCGCGGTGGCTGCTTGGACTGTGCTATTCCAACTTGCAGGAATTTCCAAGAGCGCGCAATGAATTACAGGAAGCATTGCAATTATTGGCAAGTCACAGAGGCTCAAACTCACCACGTACAGAAAGAGAGCACAGATCGCGCCAAATAATTCGACAAAACATCAAAAATGCGCATGAACGACTATTCAACGGTCCGCTCTTTCGCGACGTTCGGCCTGATCCTGCTCAAAAGGATGTTCGTTTCCCTGTGCAGAATCCACCCACAGATGAAAATGTTACGCCTCCCATCTCAATCATTAACGAAAATTATCCTTCCATTAACGCGCCAATTACGGTGAAAAACGAAAATAGCCCTGCTATTAATGCGCCGGTTACGGTAACGAATGAAAATTATCCCGCCAACAAACTCTCTTTCAATCCCCCATCACCTAATGCGCCAGTAAAAAAAGAAAAATTTGAAAATAGAGAAATAGATTACGAAACCCGTACTGATGATGATGGATATTTGGTAATTCAATCCATTCCAGTTTATGAAAAATATGCGCGCGCAGGCCAAACGGACGGGCCGGAGCCAATTATCAGTAAGAACCAATTTGCAGAATTCCACCAAGTCTACATTGACGGAAAACTATACACTATCCATTCATTAAGATCAAAGGCAAAATTGGTAAATGTAATTCAAGAAGGTCGTTGGGGCTGGATAAAAGTAAAAGGAAAAAGTATGAATGCGATAAAAGGCAATATCCCCATTAATGATGGGGACTATATCCTTTTTCAAAGAAACCCCAATGCAGATGATAACGATATTGTGATCGCTGTCCACAAAGATAATCTATCTGCGCATGTGAAACGATTGCGGAAATACGAAAAAACACTCTATTCTGAAACTACTGAAACGGGCGCGGAATACGCGCCAATCAATATTGAAAAAGACAAGATGCAAATCGCGGGTATCGTATATGCCGTAGCCAAACCCATCCCCTCCTGAAAATATCAAACCAATTCCCAAATTCCCC
>DYNZ01000141.1 GCA_020720805.1 Leptospira biflexa
CGTAGGCCGCTGGTTCGAATCCAGCCGGGCGCACCAATAAAATCAAGGGGTTAACCAGAAGTATCAACTGGTTAACCCCTTTTTTTATGTGATTTGTTCCATTCGCTATTGCTTTTTTCTGCTTTATTACTGTATGGTTTGACATAAAAATGGAACAAAAATGGAACAAAAAACATGGAGAGATCTACGATATGGCACGCATTCAAACCCGAAAAGGAAAAAGCAGAACGACATTTACGGCTACTGTACGAATTAAAGGTTTTACTCCAGTAGCCAGGACTTTCGACACTAAGGGCGAAGCGAAAAGTTGGGTTGCTAATATAGAAAGGGAAATGCGGATGGGACGCTACCAAGACGCGCGGCCTGCAGAAAAACTAACATTTTCTGAAGCGTTAAATAAATATATAGATCAAGTCTCAACGACAAAGCGACCAAACTCTGAGCGTCGCGATAGAGATTCGGCTAAGGCGATCCTCAATGTTATAGGTTCGGAAATATCTTTGGCCGATGTAAACCCGCAACGGTTAGTAGTTTACCGTGACGCTCGCCTGAAAAACGTTTTACCATCAACGATTCAAAAAGAATTTGCTCTACTCTCCCACATGTTTAACATTGCGCGTCGTGAATGGGGACTTCAAGTTGATAATCCAGTACCAGAAGTAACTCGACCAAAGGTTCGTAATGGCCGTACACGCTTTCTTACCAACGAAGAGGCCCAAAGATTATTGGATATCGCCCAAAAAAGCCGGAACAAAAATCTTCACCCTTACCTCCTGGTCATGATGCACACAGGGATGCGCCCAAGCGAAGCTGCTGGTTTAACATGGGGGGATGTCGATTTGGATGCGCGACTCGTTAAGCTCGAAATAACAAAAACCGATATGCGGTATGTACCGCTCACAGAAGTAGCTGAAAATGTGCTTCGTTCCATCCGCCCAACAGACACCGGAAAAGACATGTATGTGTTTTTACCGCCGAGTAGCGAACCCTTAAAAAAGAGCACCGGCCTTCCTTGTCTCTATTTCAGACGGTCTTTTGAAACAGCCAGAACCAAAGCAGGTCTCGAAGATGTACACCTCCACGACTTGCGCCATACCGCAGCCAGCCATCTCCTCATGGCTGGAGTAGATATCAGAACCTTAGCGGAGATTCTGGGGCATAAAACACTACAGATGGTTCATCGCTATACCCATCTTCTCAATGATCACAAATTGAAAGCTGTTGATCTGATCAACTCATTAGGGCTGGAATAAAAACATCAAACTGACTTTTCGATGGTGGATATATTCAAGGGAAATCGAATTCAATCCTTGTTGTATCCGGCACGAACAGCATTTTCTATTCTGGCCACCTCGTCATCGGCCAGGAAACTGTAAAAATCAGCCCGCTTCCGGGCAGAAAGGTGCCCTTTGTTTTGCAGACAGAGCTGAATGAAAAGATCAATGAGACGGTCGGGCATGTCCACAATGGATTGAATTTCCTGTTTCGTTCTATCGTAGCTTACCAAGAAATCAAGCTCCTCCACCAACTCCTTTTCAATGGTAAGGCGGACAAAATCGCACAGTGCCTCCGCCTGGGCCGTCATATCGATGTATTGATACCAGTGGCCAGTCTCTCCCTGCACAGTCATCTGCCCGATATCATCTATCGTGTATTCGATAAGACTCATAATCGAGCGTGAAAGCAATTCCAGAGAAGAATCGTAGAGTGCCGGATTTTTCAGCATGGCAGCAGAGACTGGGAACATCAACCCTTTCGGAATCAGTCCACGCCGTGACAAGATATTGTGAATGAGAAACCGATGGATGCGACCGTTTCCATCTTCAAATGGATGGAGGAAAACAAAGCCATAAGAGATCGCGGCGGCATGAACAACAGCCGGGACTGCGCTCTCTTTCATCATGGAATGTGACAACAGTAACCCCTCCATGAGATTGGGAAGATCAACAGGCTTGGGACAGATGTAATGAATAAGTTGTTTCTGGCCGGGAAGAGGCTGTCCAACGTAGTTCTGCGTCTTCCGATAATCGGAATCGCGGAACCGGGGGTCAACAATACGGTTTTGCACATCAATCAACAAGGATTTATCGCAAAAATCCTTATGCTCTGCCATTTCCAACAAGCCGATGAATTTTTCGACCCGAGATGCACTCGGTTTGATATGCTCAATCTCGAAGGAGGACATGGTCTCTTTGTTGTAAAGATAGCCCAGGGCTCGACGAAGAAGTTCAGGGGGATAGGCGGTGACGACATCTTCGCAACGCTTGCGCAGATCGTCCCCTTCCATGGCTAAAAGCTTTTCAGTGCGTCTGATAACGGGGCAGAATAAGCGCCCACCGAGCAGATTGTCGAGCACCCGCTGGCGTTGAACACGCAGACCGGGAGCAGTGGTATAATAACGATCCGGCTCCAGGACTTCTACATAGTTCCCCTTGGTCAAATTCGGCAGAGGCAACTCTTTTCCCGTCAAAAACTCAAAGAGAAACCAGATGCGCCTGGCATATTTTCCCATAGGTTTTGAGGTAATGTAGCCAAGAATTTCGTCTTCGGGAATCGACTTGAACAAGACCGACAGAATAGCGAGATTCACCCCATCATATTTCAGGGCAAACTCAAGATGATCGCCAATGTTGTCTCCTGGCCAGTAAGACAAGGGGAAGATCGATTCAGCTTGGCCCTCATGTATAATAGAACGTAGCATTCCCGCCTGACTAACCGAGGAGACATGCCAGTTCCGCATGGCACTCAATCGGTATTTTTCAATCAAGAACGCATATCCTGCCAACCGGTTCTTTACCGCATCCAGAATCATCTTATCCCTTAAAAAACAGTTACATTCCCCGCAAAATACATATTTTTAGTATAAATATAAAATTTATACTTATTTGTCGCCATAATTTCAAGAAAACACTTATAACGATGCGGCATTATATCACCCTGGTTTTCACAACTCGACAACAATCTCTGCCCCAAAAGAATTTACTCAAAATCCGCGAAATGAAGCAAAGACAACTTTTATCCCTGCATAAGCTTCTGCCTGGTCAAGAAGACAATAAAGCTTTCATTCATACTCAAACAACCAGATAATCTTTCCATCAGCACTTCTTTTTCGCCTACGCCCTGAATGCCTTATGCCAGTTTTTGCATATTTTCTTTTTCACAATCAATCTCTCTCTCCAAGATAGCAAGTCGTTCTTCAATCTCTCTTAATTGATTTTTTAACGACTCATTTTCTTTCTTGGTGCTAACCATATCGTGAACTGCACCAATGAAATCAGACATAAGCTTATCATAGCCGCCGCCAGCGCTAAGTATACCAATTACTTGTATTATTTTATCAGGGACACTTGATGGCGACAGCTCTTGCTTTTGGGCAAGGTCTAATTTACTGATATCTTTTGTCTGTTCGTTAAGATGGGGGAAACTCGAAACTACCTCTGTCATCTTATTTCTTTTTAATACAAAAATATCTTCCCCACCCAATATGCGTCGCCCAAGCGATAGCATCTCCTCAAATGTCATCTTGAAATGATCGGCAATTCTTTCCCGTATTTTGTCCGACCCTGGCTTTCGCTGTTTGACAATAGCATTCAAGTAGCCGCGATCGATCTGCTGTTCATTAGCAAGACGAGTTTGCGCACCCCTACCCTCCTCACTCAACAAGTGAATCAATGCGGCATGAAATTGTTTGGCTACTGATTGAGTCATGAGTCAATAATAGAGCAACTGCTCAAGAAACTCAAGAAAAAAATCATTTATGGCGAATTTGGTCAATTTTTATTTGACTTTATTTCTCAAATACATAAAAAATAGACCATGCGTACACCAAAAAAGAAAACAACCAAGAAGAAAATAGCCACTATGGCCAACATTAGTCCTGACTTTTTCAGTCATATCCTGCGGGGCAGGCGTCGCTGTCCTCCTTTGGTAGCAGTTCGACTGGAGGAAGTAACTGGAATTGATAGATCTGTCTGGGTATGGGAATCTCCTGAAGAAATCAGAAAAAATGTAGAGCAGCTTATATACTCCAAATGAGAAGATTATGGATATTGATATCAGATTGGCAGCAATAGAAGAGAGTCAACGGCGGATCATTGATCTTTTGGTCAACAAAACAAATTCTCCTTCGGTAATGAGCCTGAAAGAAGCTGCCAAATATGTTGGTTTTTCGCCGGACCATTTTAGACGGCTTGCCGTAGAACAACGAATAATTCCATATTCAAGACCATCTGAACAACAAAAAGGGAAACTGCTTTTCCGAAAAATTGACCTCGACATATTTTTGGATAAATCAATCAAAGGGGAGAATGCAAAGCAACCACTTGGCCGCAGAAGAAAATCGACCGTCATTTCAACACGGTAGGCATGTGAGTGCAGAGAAAAAAAATATCTGGCTACTGGCGCAATCCTGGGCGCACTCCAACAGGGGCTTAATATGGAGCA
>DYNZ01000142.1 GCA_020720805.1 Leptospira biflexa
AAACTTGGCATCAAACACATCGTCCCCGCTCCCTCCAGTCAAATTGTCGTTGCCGACTGTTCCAGTAAAAGGCGCTTGCAACATGATAGTGGCGTCCCAAACCGTGCCATCGGCAAATTGTATCTTTTCGACTCGATAGGCCGGATCGTCAAACCAGTTCTGCACAGTTATTGTGTCACTGGTGCCGTTGATGCCAAGTACAAGGCTCGACATGTCACCACGCCACAAGGTTACGTCAGCAGTTGTGACATCTGCATTGATAAGAACCGTGTCGCTATTGCCTGACGTGTCGTCATAATCAGTGATGATATCCTGACCGGAGCCACGGCCAAAAAGGTAAGTATCATTTCCCTCCCCACCGTCGAGCGTGTCGGCACCCGTGCCACCATCCAGTAAATCGTTGCCAACACCACCGTAAAAATAATCAGCCCCAGCTCCCCCACTTAGCAGGTCATTACCTTCCAACCCAAACAAAATATTGTCACCGGATTGCCCAATCAATAAATCTGCACCTTCAGTGCCCCACATGGTGCCCCACAAATCATCAGAAGTTCGTTTGACTCCCAGTTCAGTTAGCACGTTCTGTAATGCAACATCGTTTGCTGCTTCTTCTATCCAGGTGTGCAACGTAGGCAATTCATTCCATCCCAGCGCATAAAGTGCGGGGCCAACCATTTTATGAAGCTCGACCATATCAATAAGAGCATTCTCTGCATCGGTCTGCCTCAAAGAACTAAGTGCTGCCGTTACACCTGCAAAATCCAGGTGCAAGCCACTGGTGTCGAATTGAAAAGCAACTGAATCCAAATACGTCTCCAACCGGGTTTGCAGAATCAATCCCGAATACACTGAGTCTTTCAGTGACTGATAACTGGCATGTAGGAGATCGTCTTGTCCACTCATCAACGAAACATAAACTCGCCGTACGCCGTCCACTCCGGGCGTGTTCTCTGCATCCAGCCTCCATCCCTGACCCGTTGTCACGCCATTCGCATCGACAGTCACGAAAGTCATGCCGTTGAAGCGTTCCAGTGTTCCGATACGCTGAGTAATCTCAGCTTGCTGGGCCTTGATTTGCACGAGAGTTTGTCTTTGCTCCGCCGTGAGATCGGCCAAGCCGCTCTCGTCAGCATCCCAGTACGGTAGTAGCAATTCATACTCAGCAATATCCCCCTCTGGCCCCAGATAGATCAACCGGTAACCCAATATTGATGCCTGTTCAACACTGGTCACCATGTCAGACGTGGCACCCCAGGCATTGAGAATATCTTCGATCATACCAAACTGACCCGCACGAGTGGTTTGCTGCGCATAAGCGGACACAGTGGTCGCCAACTCTGGCGACAAGCTGGCCGCCTCGCGCAAATCCCTCACCCTGCCCGAGCCTTGCATCTGTGGGAGAACTTCAGCTTCTGGGGTAAGGGGAATAATATCGGCGAATTGACGATAGAAGGGATTTAGGGAAAATTCTAGGTTGGCTGCTGTCTCACCCAAACCAACTCCGGAAGTTTCGCCAGTCGTACCGTCGGCGAGCACATAGGATGCAGTGGCGGTCTGTACGTTGCCGTTGCCGAGATTGACTGTTTCAACCGTGGCATTAAGGTTGATGGCAGTAATACCAAGGGATTGCAAAGTGAAAAGCTCCCCTGTTTGAGAGGCACCATTCTGGTTGAGGTCGCGCCAAACGCGCACTTCAGCAAACCGGGAGTCCTGAACGTCGAATACCCCGTCCCCATTAGTATCGAGATCGCGCAGGGCGGAAAATCCGTCGCTCGCCTTCTGTCCACTGGTTAACACGGTGTCCACACCGAAAAGTTCGGCACCTGTGTCGATTTGGTTGTTGCCATTGCGATCGAGCACCAGCAAGCCATCGTCCACTCCAACCCACCCTGTAGCGGTCTTTACGCCATCACCGTCATGGTCGAAGAGAACCGTGCCATTTGCGCCTGTTGTCTCAATGCCATCACGGTCCAGGTCGAGTACTAAAGGATCAACACGGGGTGGAACGAAGGCGCGGGCGCCGGAGAAAGAACCATTGGTACTCGGATCAACAGGACAATAAGCATCATATTCAAATGGATTGGCACCGGGTGTTCTTAATTGATCCAATAGTCCATCTAATTGTCTTTCGCGCTCACCCCGGTCATTAAAAGTATCGGGGAAAAAATCGAAGAATGGAATTGTGCTTGGATCAGCAAAGTCAAGACCAGCCCCTTTTACATTATCAATAGCGGCACGCAATGTATCCAAGTTCTGCTGGGATCGATCAGCGGCATAGCCTTCACACGCCGCTTTCAACCCTTGTTGAGCATTATAAAGGTTTGTTCCATTATTAATGGTATCGCCATAGCTGGCCCACCTGTAAAGTCCCTGCAAAAAATTTGTAAAATTATTCATTATTCTCCTTTTCATAACTTAATGAGAGCAGTTGAAATTCATACGGTCGAAGCTTCTGGTAAATATCCACACATTCTTGATTTGATAGATGTAGGCATAAACGCTTTCTATCTACAGCTTCTGACAAAGCCTCATTTGCACAGCGGTCTCCCCTTAACAAGCCGCCTCGGATACACTTGCCAAGCTCCCAACGGATTGAGTAGTAACGACAATTGGCTACAGAAGTGTCGCAAAGCCTATTTAAGGAATCTTTAAAATCTCGTTCTATAGCCCCCTCCCACTCATCATTGTTCTCGACTCCCATAAAGCTTAGCAAACCCCCTAATGCACGCTCTTGGTTCAATTTATCCAAAAGCACCTGATCTTTATTAAAGCCAGCCTTTCTCAGTCTTTCCAGCCCCCTATAAGCTGCTGCGGATGATACGTCAGGGTTAAAAGATGAATTCGCTATTTCGCTACTCAATAAAAACAATGCCCCGCTGGTGGCCAAATCGCGGTTATTGGTCGCAAGATGAAACAATTCTTTTGAAATAGTTCGCCCATTTTCAAGAAAATATGGAACAGAAATGGTACTAATTTTTGCTGAAAAAAATATAAGCTGATTAACCGTTTCTGAATTTTCAGGGAAGACTTTTTGAGCTAACCATAAAGCGACTTTAGCGTGTTTGAGTGCTCTTTCTGACTCAAAATTAGCGTAACTCTCATAAGCCCTCGCACTGAATATCAGCATCACAAAATATGCAAGTAAGTATAGAGCAACAACAAAAAAACAAAAAAAGATGATATTTTTTTGAGCTCTATTCACCCTTAAATCCATATAGCCCACTCGCGGAAAAAAATATAGATAAGCCGCGCTATTGCGGAAAAACTGTACCCAATTAAAGTAATAGCGAAGTGAATCATTCTTCTTATTGCCCTTTTCTTCGGGAAAATAACTTCTTCAAAATTTAGATTTAAACTGATTTCACCGTGAATTAATTTGATACTGATAAAAAAAATGACCAAGGCCAACAAAACGCCCAGAACGGAGCGCAACATTAAATCACCATAACTATAATTTTGTCTTTCATAATAGAGACCTACGCATAATCCAAGCCCGATAAATATAAAAAGTCTCCAATAAATTAATAAGAAGTCCAAGGTACTCCTTTAAGGATAAAACATGAGAAACTGAATTTATGCCAGCCGTATCTTTCGACACACAAACTCCTGAGCAGAACCCACATGTGCATCAGTATGAATATGGCTTTGATCCATGATTGGAAACATAGGGACACTCTTGGTATTTCCATGCCACGTCTTCGCTATTTTGCCGCCCCCCCTCTACATCCGCCATACCTACTTCCTCCACTCATGTTTTTCTTATTATCTCACTTTGGGAGGTTAAAAACCTCATCTGTATGTGACAGCTTCAGCATGGATTTTGTAAATGCTGAGATCGGCAACACTATGCCAAAATCGTCATTTTTTGGGCATTTGCTTTTGGCATTTCGCCGACCTCGACGAGTAGCCCCATTTTCCAGATGGAGTGCCGCTATGAGTTATCAACTTGCAACATAGCTGACCTTGGACACATGTGCATCTTTTTTATTGCATGAACTCAGGTCGTGTTTTTATCTAAAACAGCACCGTGCTTGTCCAATTTTTAGACAAATATAGTAAAACCAAGGGCTCCAGGGCAATTGTTTATCCGTGGCTGCCGAGGTCTGAAATGTAATAATCCATGAGTGATTATCGACATGGTGCAACGCATATACGATTTTTAGATACACCTACATTTGATGGTCTATCAGAAAGTCCCAAAACACGCCTTTTTCCAAATTTCGTCCCTGTAAATTCAGCAGGTTACAAATGCGATTTTTGACATTTTAGACTATTTGCGAGATTATCACATTTTTATGGTTGTCCCCAACTAACTTCTGACACGAGTTCGATCCGCTTGATTTTCCTCTTTATAGGTGACACAGAGCCCGAAGATATACTCACGGTGTTCAACAATACGCATTTCAGTTTCCACTATTGTGCCAGCCTTTTGTACGGT
>DYNZ01000008.1 GCA_020720805.1 Leptospira biflexa
GGGTTCCTTTTTATCAACTAAAATCAAACTCTAACGGAATAAGGGACAATTTCAGCGCGCAATCAAGGGGTGCAATTGGAACAGGCACGCACCAGCTATGACAAGCTAATGCGCGATATCCGCAACGAACTGGATTCCCTTTTGGAGGAGACCGCCACGTTAAAGGATGTTTACGCGAATGCAGTCAAATCAGAAGAGTTAGCCAGGAGATATTATCTGGGAGTCATGCAGAGATATCGTCAGGGTCGTTTTTCTGCAATGATGATCAAAGAGGCTATGGACAATTATACCAAATCAAGGTTGGTAGCCACGAAAACCCTGGTCGGTTATAACATCGCCGGATTGCGCCTGGATTTTTCCCAGAATCGGGTTTTCGAACGATTTGGTATTTCAGAAAAATTTATTCTTGGCACTCTGCGCCAATTTGCAAAGTAAATCTTCTAAAATTCCAACTCGTCATCGCAGTGCGGGCATACCCAAAAGCCCGCATTGCAGCCAGTTTGATTTTGCTCCCAGATCATCTCATTGCCGCATTCGGGACATATTTTTCCCTGGGGAGATTCAATGGGTTTCATGAGCGAATGAACCAGGCTATCCAAATTGCGCCAATTAGCGAGATAATCATAACAGCGAATATCAAGAACCAGGTGCGGCGCATCAGGCGTCGATGTATAACCTGAAGCGGGATAAATTCAAGCTCTATGACTGGTTTGGTTTGGTTTTTGCGGACATGGGTAGCAAAATCTTTCTGAAATGGGGCATAGGAGATATCAAGCAATTTGGCCAGTTCTTTTGCTTTATTTTCATTGTTGGGAGCTTTGCTGTCCAAAAATATGTTGCCAAATCGAATAACGTTTCCTGTTTTCAGGATCAGCGCGATAAAGTACTCCATGCGTCCGCTTCCTCTTATCCTTTGGTATTTGGCAAAAATAGTAATCATGGCTAGGTCTTGAAAGCTGAACTTCCGTTTTTTGCTTTTCCAGAAAAAGATTTTCCTGTACAGGGAGATTTCTCGGTTGTAAATATCTATCAGGTAGTGCTCATCAAGAAAAATTCTTGCTGTAACAGATGAGACAAGGATGCTAGAAACAAGAATGATAGGGTTGGCGTAGGTTTCCCAGTAATCCATCCAGGATATTCTCTGAAAAATGGCAATAACGCCAAAAAAGATCTCAACGAGAAATGCCAGCAAGGCTGAGGCCGTCAACGTGCTTTCCAGATTTGTTTCAAAGTCAGCCCGATAGATACCGTCCCGGATCATCTCGATATCCAGGGACGTAAGTAATTTTTTTAATGCATCTGGGGTATCCATAAAAACCGTACTATATAATTAAGCTTTACTCAGCTTTTTTTGTGATAGCAGCTGGATGGTAGCTGATGGTGATGCGAAAATAGTGATCCTTTACGTTTGCCTTGACATCCTTGAACTCGTTAGAGAAATTCATTTTATGAATATCACCATATATGTATAGCCACTGGGTGGATAGGCCGGCGCGCATACGCCAATTCAGACCAGCCCAGAATTGCCAGCGGTTGAATAGCTCTTCACCTAAATTATTATCCGGTGTAAAGTTGAGAAAAATTTCTGGGCCAGCGAATAGGTAGAGTACATTTTTTATCAGAGGGAAGGATGCCGCTACGAAGAATCGTCCAATCAGGGTATTGTTGAGTTGTGCCGTAGTCTAAGCCTGTTGCAGGATCAACATCATTCGGGTCATCACCAGGAAAAAGGTTCCAGAATAGGATATGACCAGTAAGAGCGAAACCAGAAAACGGAACAGTAAAGCCATTGTAGATTTCCATGGTATGACGAAAATAGCTCTGACGGTTATTCGCTTCCGAGGGCCAGTTCCATTGAGGTCTGTACAAAATTCGAGAAGTAAGTTTAACGCCAGCCGCATTGGTCCGCAGCGTGGGTCCAAACCAGAGCTCATTGAGCCAATTTTTATCGATACTTTACGACTTGGTAGTCGTGCTAGAGCTGGCTGTTGTCGTTGTTTTTTCAAGGTTGAGGAGATAGTTGTAACGGTATCCAGCCATTAGGAAAAAGCTGAAACCATTTTGTACGGGGATATCTGCGTTGATGCGCCACCAAAATTGAGCCCTTTCCGTCTCTGTTGTGATCGACGTTTTCGCGCTCAGATCGATCTGCAATGTAAAAAAAAAGGCGACCCATAGAATAAAAATTTTTGAATACTTTCTCATTTTGTTCTCCCTGGAAGATAGTTACTCGTAACGATTATGATTCCAAGCAGTGTCAGCACGCTGCCAATCAATAAAGTGATACTGATGCTTTCACGTCCTGATACGATAGATAAAAGAGCGCTCCAGAAGGGCGAGGTAAAAGCGAGCGGTAATACCAGAGAAAGTTCGCCCTTTCGCATAGCGATGTAAAAGAGGATCATTCCTATAGAGCCAGCTAATACCCCTTCAAATAGAATCATAATGAAAAGGTCTGGTGCATGAAATTGCCAGGCTGATAGAATTTCTTTGGCTAGGTTGCTTTGGAAGTACTCTCCAGCGCTGAGCGAAACAATCAGTAAAAGAAGGAATGCTGTCAAGGTACGAATGGTGATACCCGTGAGAGAGGAGATGTTCCCCCGCTTCATCCCCTTTTTACCGAAAAACCCGCCGATACCCCAGCAAATTCCCGTGAAGAGTGCCAGATATTCGATGCGCCAGGAGAGGAGATCCTGTGCCGGCAACCGTACCAGGGCTGGCGCGTCGGTAATGGCGGCGATTCCCAGGAATGTTACCAGGATGCCGACTGTCCGAGTCAGGGAAAGTTTTTCATCCCCGGATCCCACGGCCAGAAGAGTTCCCCAAAGGGGTGTGGTAAAGGCCAGGGGCATTACAAGGGTGAGGTTGCCGCCAGTCAGGGAGATATAAAAAAGAAGCATACCCAGGCTGCCGGCCAACACCCCCTCAAATGCGAGGATGAGAAAAATTGCTGAGGAATCTGTGAGCCAGGCCCTTTTGATTTCTGAAAAAAAGGAGAGATGAAATTTTTTTCCAAACCTCCAATAGACCAGGAAGAAGACCAGGAGTGATACACCGACTCTCAGGATGATTCCGGAAAGCGAGGAGATCCCCGCCTGGTGCATTGCGTGCTTTCCCAAATAGGCGCCGCCGGCCCAGCTTATACCGGTGGCTAGGGCTAAAGACTCGATCCGCATATTCCCTTTTACGGCACCAGATTAGTGGTTATGGTGTCCGCAATTTGTGCATTCATGGTCGTCATCATGGTGATGGTGATCATTGGGATTATGCACATGTCCATGTTCCAGCTCTTCCGAGCTGGCATCGCGGATGTCCACGATCTTCACGTCAAATTTTAATGTTACGCCAGCGAGGGGGTGGTTTAAATCAAGGGTGATATCGTCGCCGACCACATGAGAAACATAGGCAACCTGGATGCCCTCGTCGGTCTGCATCTGAAATTGCATCCCTACCTCGATATTTTCAACTCCGTGAAAGAGGGATCGGTTATATACCTGAACCAGCTCCTCTTCCCGCTCTCCATATCCCTCTGCTGGCTCCACCTGCACCTGGAAGGAGTCGCCAACTTTTTTGCCAGCCATCTCGCGCTCCAACCCGGGAATGATATTCCCAAAGCCGTGAAGATAGGGTAGCGGTTCACCTTCCGGAGATTCGTCAATGAGCTCGCCATCAAGATCCGTGAGTTTGTAGGCAAAAGAGACAACCAGTTTATCAGCTACCTGCATGCAAATACCTCTACATTTTTTGGATTTCTACTGCCTGTGGAAAATTGGTGCCCATAAGGATCAAAGCTCAGTTGTCGAGGCAAAGCATTCAGGGGCAAAAAAAATAATCCGGCAGCGATATTGCAGGCACGCTATCAGGTTCTATCTGGAATGTCCAGCATTGTCAAAACCTGGGAGTAGAAAAAACTGATGAAAAAAGAGTTCTCCAGAAAAAGGGATTGCAACATGATGAATTGTCAGTAATGATTCCTCTTAATGTTAAGGAATTATGATTGTAAAGTGGATTTATTTTTCCCATGGGATGATGGTGGCACGGAGGAGTCTAATGAGGCGTAAGGGAACCCTGATTCTAAGCTTTCTGTTTATTCTCTCTATCTTGAACGGTTGTGCAGCGAAGCTGGGCGGTGGCCTCTCCGGGGAGCTGGCAAGTCAGCGCTACCGAACTTATGAGCCTGCCGTTGAAGCAAAAAAGAGGGAATCTTCGGATAAGGTTAGCTCGCAAAAATCGGATAAGGGCTCCGCCAGAATGATGGTGTATCGCGCTTCCCTGGAGTTAGAGGTGGCGAACCAGGACGACGCTGTGAAAAAGGTAGAGCGATTCCTCCTGGAGAGTAAGGGGTTTATCGAAAAATCACAACTGCGGCAGGATCATCACGAAAAGTCCTGGTTTGTGATTCGGGTGCCTGCCGAGCACTTTCGTAAACTTCTGGCTGAGCTGGAAACCTTAGGGCAGGTTTTACAAAGGAGTCTTAGTACGGAGGATATCACCGATCAGTATCAGGCCATGACGTTGCGGCAAGATCTGCTTAGTCGAACTCTGGCGCGATTGCAGGCGATGTTGATACAGGTAAGGGAGATCAAAGAAAAAATTCGCATTTTGCAGGAGATCAGCAGGTTACAAAAGGAGCTGGAGCAGCTGCGTAAAGATAGGGAGTATTGGGCAAATCAGGCGGCTTACTCCACAATCTCCCTCACAATCGGAATCAGGCAGGAAAAGTCCTTAGAGCTCATGGCCTCGTCCTACTTTTACTGGGTTCGCAGCCTAAATCCCCGCGAACGATCCCTTTTTAAGGAATCCGACGTAACGCTACCTCAGCCAAAGGATTTTTTTGATAAGAGCAAGGACTTTCGTAAAAAAAAGGCTGACTACCTATATGGCTCCTACTCATCCACAATGATCCGGACTGGTGCTGTGGAAAACTATCCCAGAGGCGATCTAAATTTTTGGACAGTCGCGTTACGAAAAGAGATGAAGCAGCGAAACTATGAACTACTGACTGGCAAGCAGTGGCAAAGAAACGGAATTACCCTTACTTACCAGGCTTATGAGTTTATTCAGGGGCATGAAAAGAGATTCTATGAGATTCTCCTTGAGGTATCCCCAAAGAAAATTAATGTAGTCGAGATCTATTATCCTGATATTCAGGCCTGCAAGCAGGAGAAGCGTTACGTGCATCAGTCTATAGCAGAAATGAAAAGGGGTTGATTATGCGTCAGACCGGACTCCTCATCTCTTTTATACTTCTCTTTGTTTCGCATACGATTTGGGCCCAGGAGAAAAATACCCTGGAAACGCACATCTTTGAGGTGAAGAGCTCGCAATCCGGTATGTATGAACAGCGGCTCCTGGAACAGAATGCGAAACTGGGTGGCTATCTGGTACAGCAAACGAGGCATGGAAATCAAAGCCGTTTGACAATTCGTGTTCCCCGAGGAGAACAGAGCAAACAGATTCTGGATATGGTAAAGTCATGGCAATTTCAGATAAAGTACGCTCAGGAACTGGACGATCGACGCAGAGAGATGTTAAATCTACAGACGGATGTTGAAACAGGGCAGCGGCATTACGAAAAACTGGTTGGGCTGATGCAGAACGCCGGTCTTGAGAACTCTCTGGAACTGGAAAGAGAGATGTTGGAGGTAATCAGCAAGTTGGAGCAAGCCCGGGGGCGGATGCAATTTATTGAAAAACGTTCGCAATGGGTAGAGCTGCGCATCTCCTTTTTCATGACAGAAGCTGTTCAAAAAAAGAGAACTGCGGAATTGAAAATTCCCTGGTTGCGCTCTTTGTCCCTATCCGGATTTTTAGAAAATTTTTAGGTGGTAATCAGGATGAACCCATTCGTAAAATCAGGGATATTGGCTCTTTTAAGTTTGCTGCTGTTTGCTTGCGAGACAGTTTCCATGAAAGCACCCCAAGATTTTGTGGTCTATGATAAAGAAAAATCACCCTTTCGGGCCATTTCCGCAGATGGAGTTCGCCTGCGCGTCAGAATTGAAAAAAATGAGCCTAAAGGGGACTCAGGTCTCTGGCAAAAATTGATGCTGCGCTACCTCCAGGAGAGCGGCTATCGGATTGTGGAGACAGGGGATCTGGTCAACAATGGAGTTCAAGGTTTTTATTTTATCTCTCTGTACCATTTCGCCAGAGAGGATTACATCTATCTCACCTCTTTTTTTCCGTCAGGAGAGAAGCTCTATATTGTTGAAGCTGCCGGTATCTATAAAGATTTTATGCCAAGGAAAAAAGATCTGCTGGCCTCAATAAAAACGTTAAAGGTTGAGAAATAGATTATTCTTCTTCTGTAATTAATTTTTTCTCCTGAATTTTTTTACGGTGAGTTTCAGGGGTTATTCCTAAGGTCTGCGCAGCCTCGGTATAATCTCGGGGCTTGATTAGCTCCGCCAGATTGCTTTCTGATGTATCGCCCATCTCTTCTGTTTTTTCTCTTTCAATAGCAAGTTGCATAAAGACTGCCTGGCTGCGGAAAGATTTTTTCCGGTTGCGGCGAATTTTTACGTAGCTTCCGTCGTTTTTAAGGACTCTTGCTTTGACATTGTCGGCAAATATAACCGCGAGAATCTCATTGATAATTCGTTGCTTCAAGCTCTCCTCTTCAATGGGAAAGACAACTTCGACGCGACGGATAAAGTTGCGCGGCATCCAGTCTGCGCTTCCAATATAAACAAGTTGTTTACCACCATGATGGAAGTAGTAAATGCGGCTGTGCTCGAGAAATCGATCCACTATGCTGATAACCTGAATATTGTCTGACACCCCTGGAATTCCTGGTCGCAGACAGCAGATACCGCGAATATTTAAGTCAATGCGAACGCCAGCCTGACTGGCAGCGTAAATGGCTTTGATGATATCCGCATCTACCAGGGAGTTCATCTTGGCTATGATGTGCCCATTTCCTAAGGTTTTATGAAATTTTATCTCATCATGAATGAATTCCAGCATTCTATCTTTAAGGCCGATCGGCGCTGCAATAATTTTTAGCCAATGGGGATTCTGGTAATATCCTGTCAGCAGATTAAACAGCTCGGAGATATCGCTGCCAAAATCATCACGGCATGTGAATAACCCCAGGTCGGTATAGAGTTTCGCGGTGCTGGGATTGTAATTGCCTGTGCCCAGATGGATATAGCGCCGTAGCTTATCGTCCTCCTTGCGCACGACCTGCAAAACCTTGCAGTGAGTTTTCAGACCCACAAAGCCGTACACAACATGGACGCCGGCCTTCTCTAAGGCGCGCGCCCAGCTAATGTTATTCTCTTCATCAAAACGCGCCTTGAGTTCGATGAGGGCTGTGACCTGCTTTCCATTTTCCACAGCTTTTACCAGAGCGTCGATGATAGGGCTATCTCCGCTAGTTCGATAGAGGGAGAGTTTGATCGCCAGTACATTTGGATCCTCTGCGGCGCTATTCACAAAATCTACCACAGGACTGAAAGACTCAAAAGGATGGTGCAGCAGAACATCGCCGGCAGCGATGATATCAAAGATATTTCCTTTTCCTTTCAGGGCTTTGGGAATATTTGGTGTAAAGCTTTCGTCGCGGAGGTGCTTTAGGTCGGGATTTTGATAAATAAACATTAAGTCCGGCAAGTTGATCGGACCGTTAATATGATATAAATCCTTGGTTGTGAGATTCAGGGATTTGAGCAGCATTTTGGTCAGGTTGGGTGAAACATTTTTTTCCAACTCGAGTCTTACGGCTTCACCACGCTCCCGTTTACGCAGCTCCTCTTCAATGATGGTGAGAAGATCCTCCTGCTCCTCTTCATCGATAAAGAGATCTGCGTTTCGCGTTACCCTAAAGGTTCCAATATCCATAACAGAAAAACCTGGAAAGAGCCTTTCCGCGAAGTACTTTATGATCTCTCCAAGCGGGATATAGATGTGACCAACCCCTTTATGCGGAATGCTGACAAAACGCTTGATAACAGAGGGAACCTGCACCACGGCGAAATAAGATTTTTCGTCATTGCGCCTTTTTTTTTCCTTTAGTAGAATCGCCAGGTTCAGGGTTCTGTTCCCCAGTTGAGGGAAGGGGTGGCCGGGGTCTATGGCTAGGGGAGTCAAAACAGCGTACACCTGCTTCATAAAGTAATCTGTAACAAATTGAAGCTGGGTTCGGTTGAGATCGGCAATTTTAGCCAGAAAAATATGGTTTTTTTTCAGGCCAGGTACGATATCACGATGGAAAATTTTATATTGTGTATCCACCATGGGCCAAAGACGCATGTGAATGCGGTTTAGCTGCTCCTGGGGAGAGAGGTTGTCAGGGCCTGTTTCCGAAGCGCCTCTGACAAGTGACTGTTTAAGACCAGCGACGCGCACCATAAAGAATTCATCGAGATTGCTGGAAAAGATAGAGAGAAATTTTAATCGCTCCAACAGAGGATGGCTTTTGTCTTGTGCCTCCTCAAGAACTCTGGCGTTGAATTCAAGCCAGCTTAGTTCGCGATTAAAATAAAAATCGGGGTTATCAAGATTAATGGAACTTTTTATTCTTGTTCTGGAACGAACAGGTGTTCTGCTGGGTTTGTTAGGTGATTGGGGCGCGTTTTCGGGTGAATTTATATTCATAACTCATTTCTGTGGAAAATTCAAATGATCAATCATGATTTTATGCAAATCATCGAGATAAATTTTAGGCAGAGTTTCCGTCCACTTTTTTTTGTAGAAATTTTTTTTGTCTTTTTGTTTTTGTATGTTTGGCGAAGAGCCCACCGCATCCAGGGCGGTTTTATGGCAGCGCAGCTCTTTCTTCCTGGTTTTGTCTGGTCCTGGCTAAGATCCTGGCTTGTAACCAAAACCCATTTGTTGCATTCCCCCTATACTATGCTCCATGGCCACGGTTTTAGTTTTTTTCTCTATTTTTTTGTGGTGATCCTCATCTATCTGTCGTTGGTATTCGCTGAAAAGCGTAGCAGTTCAGTTTTTTATGAAAAGCAACTTCCTCTGCGTTTTTTTATTTTGCTGGTGATTGTTAGTTTTTTGTTAGTTTTATCGTATCATTTTTTGATCATGGTTTTGCCTTTTGCCTCTATCGCCACTGGTGACGCGACACATCGCAGCATACTCAATTTTTATCCCATTTTTGATAGTATCCTAATCTGTGCAGAGTGGTTTTTTCTTGTCTGGTTTGCCAGAAAGGTCTATCCCTTTGTGCGCACCAGGGATCAATCTCCTGTCTATGCCGGCCTCGTAAGCGCGCTTGCTGTGATCTTTGTTTTTATCCCTTTTTTAGCGTTTTGGCTATTATTTCGTCCATTGTTTACGTGATCGAGAAACCGTCGGGAAGTGCATCACATTGCTGTACCTGATTTCTGCCCGATTTTTTTGCAAAATAGAGAGCCATATCTGCCTGGCTGATCAGCTTTTCCGGTGAGATTTCGTTTGTGGGAACTAGGCTGCATACGCCTGCGCTGATGCTGATGATGGGGGAGACCATAGATTTTACATGTTCGATTTTTAGGTCGAGGATGGCTTGGCGGATCTCCTCTGCAACAATTTTGCCTCCTTCAAGGTTTGTATAAGGAAGCAGAACCACAAACTCCTCTCCTCCATACCTGGCAGCAAAATCACCAGCTCGATGGAGAGAGGAGCTAATGGCGTCTGCGACACGGATGAGGCAGTTGTCGCCTGCCTGGTGGCCATAGGTATCATTGTAGAGCTTAAAAAAATCCACATCGAGGATCACCAGGCAAAGGGGCAGTTTTTCCCGCTTGGCTCGTTTCCACTCCTGGTCGTAAACCATATCAAAATGACCCCGATTGTTGATGCTGGTTAAAGGATCGATGGTAAAAAGATTTTGCAATACTTCATTGGCAATTTTTAGTTCGCGCGAGGATTTGAGAAGCTCTTGTTCACGCTGCTTGCGTTGATCCATCTCCTGTTTGATCTGCAAAGCGGAGTTGATTCTTGCTAGGAGTTCAGCCTTTCTGAGCGGCTTCTGGATAAAATCCATGGCTCCTGATTGAAACGCCTCTTCCAAGGTTTCGGAGGAGTGGTCGCTGGTCATAATGAGAATAGGTAGATCGGAATACCTTGGATCGGCCTTGATGGTTTTACAGACATGGAGACCGCTGTCGTCCTCCAGAACAACATCGAGCAGTAGAATGTCAATTGATGGGCAATTTTGACTTTCACCGTTGATACCGAGATATCGATAGGCTTCGGCGGCAGAGGTCGCAGGAATGGTCGTATGATCACCAGCTTTTTCTATATAGTGCTTGATGATTTTTTGCGCGTCATCTGAATCATCTACTACCAGGATTTTCATTAGCAGTACTGCCTTTTGGGAACTCCCTTGCTACTCATTCCATAAAAAGAAAAGGCACAAAGAGATTTGCAACCCTTTTTTTTGTTTACAACCTGACACAGGAATATAGGCAAAAGATGTAAATCAGGTTCATATTTTATAAGTAGAAGGTTCAGAAAAACCAGGCGATTTTTGCTGGTTATAGGATTTCTGAGCCTTTTGTTTCTTAGAACACCTCTCTGGTGCTGTAGTTGATTTGTGATGCCAATAACTGGGAGAATCACAACGATTTTCAGTCCGTGTGGTAACGTTTGACTTGAATAAAGGAAAAAGTATGGGTTCCTTTCTATTAGAAAAAGAAAATCCTGGGAAAATCAACCCCGTTTTATTGGTGATTTTGGATGGGGTGGGCATTTACGATGGGATGAGTCAAGGCTATCCGGGAAATGCGCTGGATCGAGCCAATGCACCGGTATTCAAAGGCCTTCTGGAACAGGCACCGGTCCGGACCCTTCTACAGGCGCACGGTAAGGCAGTGGGGTTGCCATCAGATGAAGATATGGGCAACTCTGAAGTAGGTCATAATGCTATGGGCGCGGGTCGGGTCTTCACTCAGGGAGCAAAGCTGGTAACCGCCGCAATAGAGACAAGAGAGCTTTTTACAGGCAGGTCGTGGATGGATCTGATCGGTAATCGGCACCAGCCAGGTTTAGCGCTCCAGGATGGATCAGCCCGATCCGTGCATTTTCTGGGCTTGCTTTCAGATGGGAATGTTCACAGCCATATCAAGCACCTGATGGCGATGATTCGAGAGTGCGCCCAGCAGGGAGTAGCGCGTCTTTACGTTCACATTCTACTGGATGGTCGCGATGTGGAAGAGATCAGCGCGCATCGCTATATCGACGAACTGGAAACACTTCTGGCTGAATTGGATCCCCAGAGAGAGCGATATCTCATTGCCTCCGGCGGCGGACGGATGAAGGTTACGATGGACCGCTATGAGGCTGATTGGGATATGGTCAAACTGGGGTGGCAGACCCATGTGGCCGGGAAGGGGCCGATGTTTTCTTCTACCCGGGAGGCAATTGAGGTGTTGCGGCAGGCCAATCCTGGCGTAACGGATCAGGATTTGCCTGCATTTGTGATTGGCAAAAGAGGAGAAGCGATCGGAACCATTCAGGATGACGATATTGTCATCTTTTTCAATTTTCGCGGCGACCGGGGAATTGAGATCAGTCGTGCGTTTACAGAGGAACCCTTTAGCGAGTTTGTAAGGGAGCCTATGGTAAAAGTTCACTACGCGGGAATGATGGAGTATGACGGCGATCGCAAGATTCCGCCGCGCTATCTGGTCGAGCCGCCAGCGATCGATCGTACTGTTTCCGAGTATCTGGCTCACAATGGGATAGCCCAATTTGCCATTTCCGAAACCCAGAAATATGGGCATGTTACCTATTTCTGGAACGGGAACAATTCGGAAAAGTTCCATCAGGAGCTGGAAACCTGGCAGGAGATATCATCGGATAGGGTATCTTTTGATCAAAAGCCGCGCATGAAAGCGGATGAGATTACGGATGCCTTGATTGATGCGATGGAAACGGGCCGATTTCAGTTTCTACGGGTAAACTATCCCAATGGCGATATGGTGGGACATACTGGGGTTCTGGAGGCGGCGGTTGCCGCTATCGAAGCGGTAGATCAAAATCTTGATCGCCTTCTGGCCAGAGCTGACGAACTCGGTTATACCGTTATGGTAACTGCTGATCATGGCAATTGCGACCAGATGATAGAAATTGACAAAAAAACAGGCGCGGCAAAGAAAAACACCGAAGGAAAGTTTATTCCCAAGACCAGCCATACTCTGAGCCCTGTTCCTTTTCTTTTAACAGGAAAGGATGCAGACTCCTGGCAGCTTTCGCCCGCGGGTCAGCTCCAGGCAAAACCGGGTCTGGGAAATATTGCTGCGACCATATTAAAGCTTCTTGGGTTTGAAAAACCTGAGGATTACCTGCCCTCTCTCGTAGTACGAAAATAGCAAAGCAAATAAAGGAGTAATGTATGTCTAAAGTGGTCAATGGACTCGTGGTTCACGAGTACGGCGATGCATTGAATCCACCCATCATTTTTTTACATGGGTTTCCCTATAATTACCGGATGTGGATGAGTCAGCTAAACTGTCTACGCCCACAGTACCATTGTGTGGCGTATGATATTCGCGGACTTGGCGAAAGCGACCCAGGTGATGGTCAATATACAATGGAAGGTTTTGTCGATGATTTAGAGGCGGTGATTTCGGAACTGAATCTGAAGAATCCCGTTATCTGTGGCTTTTCAATGGGGGGTTATATAACGCTAAGAGCGGTAATGAGAAACCCGCAACTTTACAAAGCTATGATTTTGATCAATACCCGCGCGACTGCGGATAGCAACGAAGCCCGTCTTAAACGCGCTGTGGGCATTCGTCAGATTAATGAAGAAAACGTGAATGTGTTCGTGGAAGGGTTTGTCCCCAATTGTTTTCTCCCCGAATATGTGAAAGAGAGATCGCGCATGTATGTGGATATGCTTGCGGAGGCGCGTAAAAGCAAAAGCAAGGGGGTTAAGGGATGCCTGCTAGCAATGGCGGGTAGGTTGGATTTAAGCCAGGCCTTAAAAGAGATGCGGCTGCCCTCTTTGGTGCTGGCTGGAAAATCTGATCCCCTGGTGCCGGTGGCAGAGATGCAGGCTATGGCTGCGGCATTGCCCCTGGGAAAATTTGTCGAGGTTCACTCTGCAGCTCACATGTCCCCTGTGGAGAACTCTGGATTTGTGAATCAGGAACTGACAAAATTTTTAAATTCTCTTTTCGGCTAGTCGCAATCCTTGTTAGCCGGGAGGCCAGAGAAGATGCCTGCCGGCCAGCAGATGGAGGTGAATATGGAAAACCGTCTGCCCTCCGTGTTCGTTGCAGTTCATCACCAGGCGGTAACCCTGATTGGCAAAACCCAACTGCTTTGCCAATTGCGCCGCTGTCAGGGTCATTCTTCCTACCAGATGACTTTGCTCTGTAACCAGATCATTGATCGTGGCAATGTGCTCCTTGGGAATGAGTAAAATATGCTGGGGAGCTTTGGGGTCAATGTCCCGAAAGGCCAGAATCTGCTCATCCTCGAAGATAATTTGCGCCGGAATCTCCTTGCGAGCGATTTTACAGAAAATACAATCCTGCATAGGCCGTCTCTCCTGATAAGATATTCAACGGATTGCCCACTCAGCTCATAGTGTCAACAAAAAAGGAGATGCCATTGACACGGCAAGGGAAACCCTGTATTATGTCTCTCAATATCATAAGAGGAGCACGATATGGGTGAGGATTTTACCCATTTGCATAACCATTCCCATTACTCTATCCTTGATGGGGCTATGTCTATTGACCGGCTTTTGGAGCGGGCCAAGGAGGATGGCCAGGATGCCATTGCTTTGACCGATCACGGTAATATGTTTGGCGCTATCGAATTTTATAAAAAGGCAAGGAGTGCCGGTATCAAGCCAGTGGTGGGATGTGAGGTCTATGTGGCTCCAGGCAATCGATTTGAAAAAATCGATGTCCGCTCCCTCGGAGTGGGAGAAAACTCCTATCATCTCGTTCTATTGGCCAAGGATGAACAGGGGTATCGCAACCTTACCAAACTCTCCTCAATTGGGTATCTGGAAGGCTTTTACTACAAGCCTAGGGTGGATACAGAGATGCTGCAGCAATACAGCTCCGGCTTGATCGCCCTGTCTGCCTGTCTGGCAGGAGAGATTCCCAATAAAATACTACGAGAAGAGAGCGAAGCAGCTCTGGCCAAGGCTGGCCAATTGGCGGAGATATTTGGAAAAGAGAATTTTTTTCTGGAGCTACAGGATCATGGTCTTGAGGCGCAGCGAAGGGTAAATCAAACAATGGTAGAGTTTTCCCGGAGGCTTGGGATACCGCTGGTTGCCACCAATGACGCCCATTATGCCAGCCAGGAGGACAGCTATGCCCATGATGTGCTCCTTTGCATCCAGACAGGAGCCCAACTCAACCAGGAAAAGCGGATGCGCTTTGATGGCAATCAATTCTACGTCAAGACTCGGCAGGAGATGGCCGCACTTTTTTCTGAGCTACCAGAAGCGATCCGCAATACACGGCGGATTACGGAAATGGTGGATTTAAAACTGAATCTTGGCACGCCGGTGTTGCCGGATTATGTCGTGCCTGACGGTTTCACTCTGGATAGCTATCTCGAACATCTGGCTCGAGAGGGTTTGCAAACCAGATATAGGCAAATAGACCCTTCGATACTCCAGCGTCTGGAATATGAGTTAGACGTTATCCGGAAGATGAATTTTGCCGGATACTTTCTCATCGTACAGGATTTTATTCGGTACGCCAAAAGTCAGGATATCCCTGTGGGGCCCGGGCGTGGTTCCGCCGCAGGATCTCTGGTAAGCTATTGTATTGGCATCACAGATCTTGACCCTCTGAAATATAACCTGCTATTCGAGCGATTTCTCAATCCGGATCGAGTAGAGATGCCGGATGTTGATATCGACTTCTGTCAGGAGCGGCGCGACGAGGTGATCCGTTATGTGCAGGAGAAGTATGGAAAGGAGAGAGTCGGGCAGGTGATTGCCTTTGGATCTATCAAATCCAAGAATGCACTAAAAGATGTGGGTAGGGTTATGGGATACTCCTTTGGCGAAACCAACCGCCTGGCGAAGTATGTTCCAGGAGATCCGATACCGGTCGATTTGAAGAAAGCCCTGGAACAGTCGCAAGAGCTGCGTGATTATAGGGATCAAAGCGAGGAGAGCCAACTGCATATCGAAACCAGCCTGCGCCTTGAGGGGCTGGTTCGTCAGGCCAGCAAGCATGCGGCAGGCGTTGTCATTTCCAAGGGACCTCTCACCGATTATGCCCCTTTGTATAAAGATAAAGATGGAAACATCACAACCCAGTATGATAAGATTTATCTCGAAGCGGTTGGCCTGGTAAAGATGGACTTTCTCGGGTTGAAAAACTTGACCGTCATCAAGAAAGCCCAGGAGTTGATTCGCGAACACCGCAGCGTCGTGGTAGATTTTGACTCTCCTGTTCTAAAGGAGATGGATGATCCAAAAACCTATGACCTGCTGGCCAGTGGCCGTACCAATGGAGTTTTTCAATTGGAAAACCAGGGTATGCAGGAGTTGGTGCGCAAGGCTTCACTTCGTCATTTTGAGGATATTATCGCGGTTCTGGCGCTCTATAGACCGGGTCCTTTGAACTCCGGCATGGTGGATGCCTACCTCAACCGGAAAATGGGCAAGGAGAGTGTTGTCTATGATCATCCGGTATTAGAACCCATTCTCAAGGATACCTATGGGGTCATCGTATATCAGGAGCAAGTCATGTTCATCAGCCAGGTGGTGGGCGGCTTTTCCATGGCGGAAGCGGATATGCTGCGCAAAGTAATGGCAAAAAAGCAGCCAGAAAAAATGCCGGCGCAGAAGGAAAAATTTCTCAATGGAGCCAGGCACAAGGGATTTGAGGAGACAACAGCGGAGAAAATTTTTGATCAATGCGCTACATTTGCGGAGTATGGCTTTAACAAATCGCATAGCGCCGCGTATGCGGTGATAACCTACAGAACCGCCTACCTGAAAGCCCATTTTCCTGAGGAGTATATGGCTGCTCTGATCTCTGCGGATATGGACAATACGGATAAAGTGGTAAAATACATCAATGAGGCAAAGGATATGGATATCTGTATCCAGCCGCCCGATGTCCGTTTTTCCTCTCGGGATTTTACCGTGCGCGATAGAGCCATCAACTTTGGCCTCTCTGCGATAAAGAACGTAGGTTCGGCTCTGGTCAATGCCATTGTGGAGGCTAGAGCTGCGCAGGTCGGCTTTACCTCTATTTTTGATTTCCTGCGACGGGTTCCAGCGGAAGCGCTCAACAGCAGGTCGCTGGAGAGTCTCATCGAGGCAGGCGCCTTTGACGGTATGGGATATTCGCGTCGGGCAATATTTGAGATTGCAGAGAAATTAATGCGGGAAGCTCAGGTTTACCAGAGGGATGCCAGCATTGGTCAATCTAGCCTTTTCGGAGAGATGCAGATGAATTTAGAGCTGGATGCGGAACTGGAGCAAACTCTTCGTAATGGACAGGAATGGGAGACCCAGGAGAAGCTGAATCGAGAAAAGGTGGTTCTTGGTTTCTATATTTCTGGTCATCCCCTTGACCGTTATGCTGAGGAGATTCGAAAGTTTGCTCCGATTACAACCAGTCAGCTTGGATCTGTGGACGATGGCAGTACGATCCTGCTGGTCGGTGTGGTTAGTGATCTAAAAACCTCTATCAGCAAGAAAAATGGCAAGCGCAATGCCTTTTTCAACTTGAGCGACCGTGAAGGTCGGCTCCCTGTTGTGGTTTTCAATACTTTTTGGGAGGGAGGGAAAGAGAGGAGTGGCAGGGCTTTTCCTGGTGTTCGGGATAAGGTGAAGAATGATGCGATTCTTGCCATTCGCGGCACTCTGCAAAAGGAGGAGGATGAGATACCAAAGCTGTTTTTAAAGGAGGCGTACTCTCTGGAGGAGGCTCGATATCAGGCTCTGGTGGCTCTCCATTTGCACCTGCCGCAACAAAGCGATCTTTCCCTAGATGTCTCCATGGAGAGGATTCGCCAACTTTTGGTTCAATACAAAGGTGAATGCCTGGTTTTTCTCCATATTCCGAATGGAAGGGGAAGGCGGATACTCCAGCTTCCCGAAAAGTATCACATAAAACCCCAAAAAGAGCTGATCCTGGAGTTAAGCCAATTTTTAAATGAAGAGGCGATATTCTATTCGTATCAAATCTGACCCTTTTCCGAAGAGTTTTTTTTAAGTATGGTGTTACGGGTTAAAACCCTGGTATTGAGCCAGATGAAAATGGTTTGGTATTGTCACCTCTTTCTGGAGCAGCAGGTTTTCTGGCCGTTGTTTCCAGATAGGCCAGTGAGTTACCTCATTTCTCTGGGGCAGTTGAGCCCTGGGTACTGCTGGCGGTTGCAGCTGCCCTGGATGAAGAACAACCTGATGCCATGGGGACAAGGTCTGGATAGGAAGGTGTACTGGATGAACAGAGACAGTGCGCTTCATCTGGGGGTGGGCAGCCATATAGCCAGACTTACTGTTCCACTCCGTGTGAAAGGTAAGCGTTAGGCCAGCCAGAATGAGGGCTGCTGCCGTAAGCGAGGGTTTGAATCCGGCATACTTTGTAAGGGAGACCACAGGGGCTTGTCGACTTTTGCCAATGGTGAGCAGCTTCAATTGAATATCCTGAATCAATTTCTGCTTTTGTGGCTGAGATATGGTAGTACTTAAGTGCAGGCGAATATGCTGCAGGTTTTGTCGTAAAAAAAGGTCAAATTTGCTCTCTTTTTCCTGGTTGCTGTTTGGAAAGGAAGATATTTTTTTGTTCATAACTCCTCCAGCACTGATTCTGGAAATCTCTCTTTCTCTTTGATGAGTTTTTTCCGTAGCTGCTTTTTTGCCTTAAAAAGACGGGATTTGACAGTACCCTCACGAATCTGTAGAATGATAGCAATATCGGTGTAGGACATATCCTCAAAATAGCGTAGTAAGAGAATTTCGCGAAAGATATCCTGCAGGCTGTCGATTTTTTCCAGTACCAGCTTTTGGAGCTCGCTATCTGTGATGCTTTTTTCCGTATCCGAACGGTGATCCTGGATCTCGAAATCCTGCTGATCTGATGAGGTGCTCCAGGCACGTTTTCTTTTGTTTCGGATATCCTTGGCTTTGTTGATGACGATGCGGTAAAGCCAGGTGTAGAGAGAGGATTTTCCCTGAAACCGAGCCAGAGCGCGAATTCCCGATAAAAAGGCATCCTGCAAGGCGTCTTCCGCGTCATTTGGGCTGCCTGTTATCAGGGTGGCCAGTCGATGCAGGTTGTCGTAGTATTTTTCAACCACGGCAACAAACTGCTCTTCCAGGTTGGCTAAATTTGAGAACTCACCCTCCGGGCTATCCGGTATATCGTAATAGGGCGATTCAAGAAAAGTGGTCTTCTGGGTATCTCGGGAAAAGGTTGTTAGTTCCATGGGATAATTTCACCTATCTGCGGAAAGTGAACCTGGGATACTCCGCTTTTATCTTTTAAGTAGGCCATGATACGCTTGTGCGAACGGGCATCATAATCAAAAGGGATAACCAGGTCAGGTTTAAATCTATCGATAAACTGAGAAAAGGCAAGGGGGTCGCTATACCGTGAGTCGGATAGAGGCAACAAGGCCACATTTACGGGTACATCGGTCGCTATCTCCCCGGCATTTTTTGCTGAATGGAGTAACGCAAGGTTGCCACACTGAATGGAGTAGCTGAACTGGTTGCGGTCACGTGGCGTTGCAATGGCTTTGATGGTAAAGTGGGCTACCCGCACCGTCTCGCCCGCTTCGATACTCAGGGTCTGCAGACCCATTTCGACCTTTTTTCCCCATTTTTGCTGGAATTTTTGCAAAAAGCCAAGAGGGGCAATCAATAAGATCTGTGGATTGATTTCGATGAGCTCCTTTAGATAATCCAAATGGGGAAATTGAGGTGAGTTGATCAGAATAAAATCAACGTGTCCTACTTTTTGTCCCACCTTTTTTCCCGTGGTAGAGCTAAATTTGTGTTTGAGGTTGTCTTTCAGACCAAATTGCAGCGGATCCTTTTTTTGGATCAAATCACCAACATAGATCCATTTGAAATAGGGATTGATGGCCAGGGTCTGTCCCTCATAGGTTAAAATAAAAGCAGAGCTTCCCAGATAGGAGAGGGTGCCTGAGGCTACCATCTGGTTTTTACTGTTTTTGCTTTGTGTCATGATCATATTCCTTTAGACGGAATGGTTCGCTGAATGTTCTCTCGGAAGAGATTCCTGGCTGGAATCTGTGATAAGCCTCCTGTCTGAGGATATGGTCCAGGATTGTAAGCGCAGCCATGGCATCTACGATTGGTACCGCCCTGGGGACAACGCATGGGTCGTGACGCCCTTTTGCTTTGAGGATCGCCTCGGCTCCGGAGCGGTCAACAGTTTTCTGGTCATGAAAGATGGTGGCAGTTGGTTTGAATACGACCCGGAATAGGATATCCTCCCCATTGCTGATGCCCCCCTGGATGCCTCCGGAGTGGTTGCTGTTGGTGCCGATCTGTTTCTCCCCTGCAGGTCGAATGGCAGGCACAAAAGGGTCATTGTGGGTCGAACCCTTATAATCTGCAGCTTGAAAGCCAGAGCCGATCTCAAAGCCGCGGCACGCTGGAATCGAGAGCATGGCTTTGGCCAGGTCAGCTTCCAGTTTGTCAAAGGGGGGATCGCCCAAACCGGCTGGCACATTGCTGATGCGGCAGCTGACATAGCCGCCGACAGAGTCGCCCTGGCGCTGAGCCTCTAAGATGGTCTCGATCATCTGCCCGGCAAATTTTGGCTCTGGGCAGCGAACTTCATTGCTTTCGATCTGCTCGCGGGAGTACCTGCCATAGGTTAGAGGCAAGCGAACAGAGTGGATACCTGAGACCCATGAGTTTACTGTGATTTGATAGAATTCGCGTAGAATCTGCTGGGCAACGGCTCCGGCAGCCACGCGGGCGATAGTTTCGCGCGCACTGGCCCTGCCGCCGCCTCGCCAATCTCTAATTCCATACTTTGCTTCGTAGGTAAAATCTGCGTGAGACGGCCGGTAAAGATCCTGAAAATCTTCATAGCTGCGTGATTTTGCGTCTGTATTATAGACGATCATGGTCAGCGCGGAACCGGTGGTCTTTCCGGAATAGATTCCGCTGAGGTATTCCACTTTATCGGCCTCCTGGCGTTTTGTGGTAAGCCGTGATTGGCCAGGCCTGCGGCGGTTTAGCTCCTGCTGAATCAAATCAAAGTCCAGAGGGACATTGGCTGGGCAACCTGAGATGACGACACCAATTCCTGGACCGTGCGATTCGCCAAAGCTCTCAATCCGAAACAAAGTACCCCAATGATCTCCCATATAGTCTCATTTCCTTTTTTTGCGATCACTTGCTTTTTTTTTGCTCAGAATGAGATTTCCTGTATAAAATACAAATAGTATTTTAGGAAAGTGTCTCTGTTCTGCAAAGAAATTGGTAGAAGCCGGCTGAAGTAAAGCAACGAGTTGTTCTCTGTCTGATCGTGGGGCGAATTTGCAGGATAGCGTTTTGTTGCGATGATTGGAAAAAGGAAATAGAATATGGAAGCAGCCTGCATTCAGGACCCTGAGGAGCTTTATCAAAAAATTGAAGAGTTTAACCCAAAGGCGAATCTGACATTGATCCGGCAAGCCTTTGAGTTTGCCCGTGAAATGCATAAAGAGCAGAAGCGCTTATCCGGGGAAGATTATATTATCCATCCTTTGAATGTGGCTTATATTATCGCTGATTTGAAGTTGGATGATGACTCGATCCTCGCTGCGCTTCTCCATGATGTGGTGGAGGACACTCCGGTCACCTATGAACAGCTTCGCGAGAAGTACGGTAAGGATGTAGAAAGCCTGGTGCAGGGCGTCACAAAAATATCTTCCATCAAAGAAAAAACCAGAGAGTTTAATCAGGCCATCAACATTCGCAAAATTTTGATGGCCTCCTTTAATGACGTTCGTGTGATTATCATAAAGCTGGCGGACAAATTGCACAATATGCGCACACTTCAGTTCCAGAAAGAGGAGAAGCAGAAGCGCATATCAGAGGAGGTTTTGGAGATTTACGCGCCGTTGGCATCCAGACTCGGAATGTACCAGATAAAGTCAGAGCTGGAGGATATGGCATTTAAGTACCACAACTCCCAGATGTACAAAAAGATCGCACGGGAGGTCTCCGAAAAAAAGGTAGAGAGGGATCAATATATTGAAAACATCCGTTCCATTCTGGAGCTCAAGCTCAAAGAGATCGGAATCCAGGCGGCCATTCTGGGGCGAGCCAAACATCTCTACTCAATTTACACAAAAATGAAGCGCGACGGTAAGGATTTGAACCAGATCTACGATCTGCATGGAATCCGTATTATCACGGAGAAAATCAGCGAATGCTACGGTGTTTTGGGAATTGTGCATACCCTGTGGAATCCGCTTCCCGGAAGATTTAAGGATTATATTGCGATGCCCAAGCCAAATATGTACCAATCGATTCATACGACGGTTTGGGGACCAGGTATGATTCCGATGGAGGTGCAGATTCGTACACGAGAAATGGATCACATTGCTGAGGATGGTGTGGCTGCCCATTGGCAATATAAAGAGGGGGAAAAGAAACGAAAATTTGATTGGGTAGAAAAGGTACAGCGCTGGCATAGTGAAGATCTTGAGGATACACAGAACTTTCTTCGCCAGATCAAAACAGATTTGGCGACCAAGGAGATCTATGTTTTTTCACCCAAAGGAGAGATCATTGAGCTGCCCGCCGGATCGACACCCATAGATTTTGCCTATCATATTCATACTGAGGTCGGCAGCCATTGCTCCGGGGCCAGGGTAAACGGAAAGATGGTAAACCTTCACTACCAGCTTAGCCAAGGTGATCAGGTTGACATTCTTACCAATAAAAATTCGGAGCCGAATATAAGCTGGTTAAAATTTTGTCGAACCTCCCATGCCCGCTCGAAAATTCGTTCGTACATCCGGAAAAAAGAGGAGTTATTTGCCAAACCGCCTGAAGAAAAGGAGCCAAGATCCGGTGAGTCAAAGCAACCGGTGGAGATGCCGGAGATCTTTAAGATAAAAAAGGTTCAGAAAAAACAGCGTAGCAGCGATACCAGCAAAGGGGAAAAGAGTCAGCTCAACATCGAAATTATGGGTTTTAAAGATTTGCTGGTTCGTTTTGCCAACTGCTGTCACCCCGTGGTGGGTGATGCTATTGTTGGTTATATCTCGCGCGGTCGGGGTGTTACGATACATAAAAAAGATTGTCAAAATGTGATTCGCGGTTTTATCGAAAAGGAGAGGATGGTTAACGTCATCTGGGAGAGCCAGGGAGAAACCTATCCGGTGACGATCAATATTGTCGGAGTTGATAGACGATATTTTTTGCGTGATCTTGTAACGGAAATTTCGAATAATAAAATAAATATCTTGTCAGCGGACGCGAAAAAAGTAAAGGATAATGACGCCAAGATTATTTTTACGGTTGCGATTACGCACACCGAAGAGCTGCGCGCTTTAATCACGGATCTGAAAAGCGTTCGTGGCGTGCGCAAGGTTTATCGATCGTAGCCTTGGCAATTGCCAATGGTGGAACCGGGGGAGATTGTATGGATTTTTACCTTCGCGATGTAGAAGAGATTTATACCAGTATCTTGATGCAGAACCAGGGGGATCGCGGTCATCTGCGCATTCCAGAATCGGATACCTTTATCAAGGATATTTCCAACACGCTGGGCATCAGCAAGCATCGGGTCAACCAGTTTTTGCAGGCGATGAAATTCAGCCATCATATCTTTATCTTCAATATCACCAGGGCGGATACGGATCGGAAGATTGCTCCACTGGATGGCTTGGTTGTGGCTGAGAGGGAGATTCTTGATGTACTGCTTCCCCTGTACGAGAATAAGCTGCGCCAGGAGTACCAGAATCTAAAGGGTCAAGACAAATCAGCGGACGGGATCCTGAAAGAGCTGCTGCCGGAGATGAATATTCACAACAATACCCCGTTAGGGAAAATTGTGAATGTCGTTTCCATGCTTCGGGAATATCTGCACTATTTAAAAGAGCATCCAGAAGAGTTTCAGGATGAGAGCCGGCAGGAAAGGATTAAGAGCGAGTTGGAGACTCTGGGCTTTCTTGTGTTTGATGAATCCTTGAACAAACATGTCGTGGCTGAAGAGTATCAGAAAGAGGATGTGATTAGCCAGGAGGAGATTGCTCAGGTAAAGGAGGATTATGAAGAGGATGCGTTAAGCGGCAGTCAGTTCAAAACACGTATCAATCTTACTTTTGAAAAAGCCTTAAAGATCTATGGCTTGCCATTCATTCTCAAACACCACCTTAAGAATGGTCAATTTTCTGTGTTGGAGAAATTGATCATACAGAACCGGTATTTTGATCTGCGGGATTTGCAGTACATTCGCAATGAATTGCGAACGACGATGAAAAATTTTGAGAGAAATCCGACCCTGGCCATGCGGCGCTCAGAAGTTTACAGTCTGGATAGGATTTTGGCCAAAACCATCCGACGATTCTCCATCAACTGATTGGCTGCTCTCCTGTAACGAATCAGAAACGCGGAAAAAATGGGCGTGGTTCATCTCACCAAGTGGGCGGTATTCCGAATTTCGCACCAACGGAAAAATCGGCTGGGAGGTTAATGCCGATAGAAAGTGTTCACAGTGCTTTTATAGCAGTATAATAATGCTTGACATGACCCTTTTTTTTTGATTTATGGCTCAAATCTGTAATGGTTGAGGATTTTCTACCTGTTTTTTTTGACGTTTTTGATTCCTCATATATATTTCTAAATACATCCTGAGACTTGGAGGAAGTCATAATGAGACGCTATGATGTATTTCAACATGAATTGGGCGATATAGATGATGTCGAGATCATCCGCTATTTTGAGATGGGCTGGACTTCGAATGCCGCTATTGTTTCACGGATAAAAGATACCATGAATCTGCATATCTCGACCTCTAGAGTCAAAGATCTGCGTACATTGTGGAATAAAAGAATGAAAGCCATGGAGCAAACCAAACCCCTTCGCATGTTCCGTTAAAACGCTAGCTAGCGTTCCCCCTATTTTTCTAAAATCTGACTATATATCAACTTTAGACAGACTTCGTAAGAAAAACAGAACTCTTTATTCTACGCGAACAGGAATTGTGAAGGGATAAGCGGGATAACCCTGCTGGTCTGTTTTCAGGTCTGTCCGTTTAGGATTTGGTTCATAGGTGTTGCGATTTCGGTATTGAACAGAGTAACGGTTTAATATGGTAAGCTCTTTCTCTTTGCTCTCTTTGGGTAGTGTGATCTGAAACCGGAAGGTATAGGTGCGGTATTTGGGCCAGGGGTATAGGGTGTACTCTGATACAGGCTGTAGCGCGGTCATGTCCTGATTTTTTTTCAGGTTAAAGATTCGCCGTCCTGGTCGGTACACTTTTCCGAAATTTTCCAGCGATTTGAGTTGAACCATTGCCTGGCTGCTAAGTGTAAAAGTGACATAGCTTTTGGCGGTGTAGGAGCCAAGATTGCTGATGCGAAATTGCACCTCCTGGGATTGCCCGGGGGTCAGGTAGTCCGGTAGTTTGATATCGCGGTATACAAGGAAGGGCTTGTCTATGACAAAAGGAACGAACTCGAACCCGTTAAACTTTAAGACCTCTTTATCGAGGTAGTCATTCATTTTTCCGTAGGCATATTTTACCTGCTCCTCTTTTTTGCCCGCGCTCGGTAGAACCAATTCAAGGTGGCCGTCGTCATTGGTGTCTTCCCAGCGGATTTCCGGTGATCCCTGATCGCTGCT
The DNA here is from genome assembly GCA_020720805.1 of Leptospira biflexa. Classification (GTDB taxonomy): domain Bacteria; phylum Spirochaetota; class DYNZ01; order DYNZ01; family DYNZ01; genus DYNZ01. The sequence goes on from DYNZ01000008.1 coordinate 24,767, forward strand.
GCCGCTTGAGGGCGCTGCAGTTTTTGAAAGCAATGCTGCGGGAATCTCTTTATTCAGCAGGGAGTTATCAGTAAATGGCGAGCGCCAGATCATAAGCTTTTTGTGCGACAATTTTGCATCTGATCCGGAGAAGTGGGAAAATTCAAGGAAAATGCTGTTATGGCCATCTTTGAAAAAATCCTTCACAAGGATTCTATCAAGTAAAGAGGCAGCAGGACTGATCTCTTTATGAAATATTTTTTCGTCCTCTTCCTTCCCTCTTATTTTTTTCAGGATCATCATCTCCCAAGCGCTCTCTTTGGTCAGCTTGTAGACCATAACGGTTTCCAGGGCAAGAGTGGTGTCTAAGTTGATTCTGCGCTTGTGAAATTGCAGAGGTTTTTCACTTTTCCCAGGGAGAATCCATTTAAAATACTCCTGATTTGGATCCTGGTTTTTTTTGCACCCGAGCATCAGGATTGCTAATAAGAGTACGGGTAAGGTAAGGTTTCTTAGATGCATGGTAAAAATCCGTATGAAAAAAAATACCAAGTCCCCCTGGTCGGCAGTATTGATTCGTATTGGGGAGACAAAATGGCAGGCCAATCTTTTTTTAGGTAATTCTTCTGGCAATTGAATTATGTTGGTACGCCAGCTTTTTTGTTTTCTCTCGTTGCGATACGGACGCACTTGGGAGATAGGTTATGGTTTTTGCTATCGGCAAGGGAGTCGTTGATGAGCTCCAGCCACTGTCCTATTTTAGTTCGATGCAGGGTATCATGGCTCTGCAGTTGGGCAAAAAAGAACTCACCCCACTGTTTTTCGTCCGGATACATAGAAGGGAAATTTTTTGCCCAATTTTGCTGCTCCCGGATCAACATCTCCTCAATTTCATCCCGCTCGTGGCGCAGGATTTCAATGAAATGGTCATAGCTTAGCATGATTTTTCGATTTAGACGCTCTTGCTGCCACCACAGGCTATCATTTTGAAATGTATCCCTAGAATAAGGGAACATAGGATAAAAATGGTTCTGCTCGAATTTTGCGAACTGACGCAGCGCGGCGGGATAAAAAGGAATCGGCTTAAAGAGCGACATGCAGGGAGAGGATGTCGCTGTGGTCCAAAGCAGGGGCGGTAGTTTGGGACGCAGTTCTAGGATAACAGAATTGGCTGTTTGTAGAGAGAGGATACCACAATAGTGCATACAGCTTCGGGATAATCCGCGTCGCTCCAGATGATCCGGTTCTGGTCCATGGTCGCGCATCAGGGCGAACATATCCCAGGTTGAAATTTTTTGATTCCGATTCTGCCAGAAAGCGGTAAAGGAGGTAGAGCGAATATGGCTTCGGCTCAGCCAGGCGAACAACTTGCGCTCAAAAAAATTCTTAAAGTGAAAAGGTTCCTGTTCCTGTTTGCGTCGCGTTTTTCTCGGTAGAGAGAGCAAACCCGCATGATGTCTTTCAAAATCGCGACCAATGGTTAAACCTCCTGTGAGGCTATGTGGTTGGGTTACTCTTTGGGCGGCCCAGAATTGCCCTGCAGTCTCAAGAACCCACGCCTCCTGCGGGTCAGCGAGAAGAAAACTGGCGTGATAAATCGTCTTATTGCGTTTGCTTTGAAAGCCACCCTGGCCATAGGCAGAGATCAGATTGACAATGATATCAATAGCCATGGCTGCGTTACGTGAGCGCTCCAAAGCCAGACGTAAAAGATCCTGCCCTGTTAATACATGCTGAATTTGGTATTTCTGGTTGGTAAAGGCTCCTGAGGTTGCTCCAGCTACCCCTTTCTCGCTAATGCCGATTTCTGCGCCGTAGCTACCATAGGGTTGGCTAATGAGAATGGCAAAAGTTTTTGCCTCCTGGGGAATCTCTCTGTAGGTACACTGAACTTGTGCATGGGACGGGTGTTGCTCTCCGGGAATAAATAGAATATTTTGCGCTTCATTGGATTCCCGCTGGCTGTTAGCTGCTAGAAATGTGGTTTGTTCGCGACCGTACGCTGCAGGTATAAAAAAACAGTCAGCCATAGCAGAGTGATCCTTCTTTGCGAAATAGTTGTTGTCAAAAATGGCGGCAGAGCTTCCATATAGAATAAGGGCGATTACAAAAACCAGCTTTTTCTGTATTTTAAAAATCAGAAAAGCTGGTTTTTTCAATACTTGCGCCCCATGATAGGCACAAAAGCGGTAGTTTTTGTACCTATCCATATACTCGAATCACTTTGGTTCTCGGGTTTTATACTGGCTAAAGGGTGCGTCGACATCGCTGGCATTGCCTTTCGATATCCGAAAACCAAAATGCCTTTAGTATAAATTCCAGGATTCGTCAAGAAAAAGAGCTCTCATGGGAGAGAATTCCGATAAAGCATGGGAAAAAAGAGCAAGGGGTAAAGAGCCAGCGATGGACGAAAGAGGCGCAGACAGATCGATAGGTTGCAGGAGCTACGTCTCTGTTTTAGGACTATGGTTTTTGCTGTTTGTCTGGCTTATACCTTTACCAGCGCAGCAGGCAGTGGAGCCTTCGGTTTCTGGTATGCTAGTCGATGAGCTTGGGCCAGATCATCCAGTTTTTTCTCTGGAAGGGAGCTGGCTATTACGATTTGCCAAAGAGGGAAGCGACCCGTTCCCTGAGTTCTCTACCCTGCAGGGGTGGCACTTTGTCCAGGTTCCTGGTCAATGGCGCGAGCAGGGTTTCCCTTATAAAGGGAAATATGCCTGGTATCGAAAAGCGGTTATTTTCCCCGTAACCGCAATGTATCAAAATATTGTTTTTGTGATCGGCAGGGTTGGTGATGTTGACGAGGTCTATCTCGATGGCAATCTGATCGGTAAAACTGGCTCTTTTCCGCCCTATTTGAATATTGACCGCAATAAGCGCAGGGTATATCATGTGCCCAGCGGTTTTATCGCCCCTGGAAATGTTCAATATATTACGGTAAAGGTGTACAATCACAACAGCGGCGGCGGAATAATCAGCGGCCCTGTTCATTTTACCCTATTTGATGAATCTCTCACCGATCTTCTCCTCGAGGAGAATGGGAAATTGCTGATATCCGCAATCTTGATTATTGTCGCACTGTTTCTGAGTTATTATTATATTCGTCGGCCAAATCTGCGTGAAATATTTTTCCTCATGGTGTCGGCTACGCTGTACGCCATATGGCTGCTGGTGTCCAGTCATCTGCTTAACTTTTTGGCTGGCAGTGAGTTTATTCGATTAAAAATTCTCACCTTAGTACAATTTTTTTTGCCGCTGTTTTTGCTGGGGTTTTTCCAGCTTTTTTGGGAGAAAAATTTACCAACATGGTATTGGCTTCATATAGCGCCGGTGTTACTTTTGATGTTTTTGCTGGTTTTGACGGAGCGCTATGAGTTCGTTCTGATCATTCACGAGCAGATCTTTTACGGTTATTCCGCGCTGGCTGGTTTAGAAATCCTGATTCGGCAGGTTCGGATACATAAAAGCGCGAAAAAGGAGTCCCAGGTTGTCTGGCTGCTGGAAGGGATACTTTTACTGGCCTTTGTCAATGATTACATCAAAAGCCACTTTTTCTGGCATTTGACGGCGCTGATGCCCTATGGATTTGCTTTTTTCTTCATTGGACTGACCTTTTTGCTGATTAGCCGTTTGTTTCGTAAATACCAGCAGATTGAGCAAGACCATTATCAATTGGAGAACAGATTTTTACAGAATACCTCAAATTATAATATGCGCAAGATGCTTCTGCAGCAGGAAATTGATCTGGCATATCATCTAAAAAAAAGGATGATGGAGGTGAAGTCGTATGGGCACTCTTTTTTTCGGGCTGTTTTTTTTCATAACACTGTATGGAGTATTGGCCGGGATTACTTTACCCACTTTCAAGTCACGGGAGGTAAAACCGTTATCTTTCTATGTGATTTAGACCAAACCGGCCCGCCTGCTACATTGGCTGCAGCGTGGTTTCAGTACAACCTGGATCGAGTAACGCGCCGCCGCTTTAGCCCTATGCGCCTATTTGAGGAGTTCACTCTTCTTTTTCAGAGTCATAATCCTTCCAAGAATCTGCATGCGGTCGTTGCACTTCTGGATTCGAAATCCAGGAGTCTGCAGGTCTTAAATGCGGGTATGCCTGCTCCTGTGTACTACACTGCCAGGGAAGCGGCATTTTCTTCAGTTTGGAAGGAGGAGAAAAGGCAGAAAAATGTGGGGCAGTCAGGTGCGCAACCAGTTAGTTCTATAAAATCCCCATCTTTTTATGAGAAAGAGATTAAGATGGAAAAGGGGGATCGAATTTGTCTCTACTCTTATGGGATCGAGAACAGCACCGGTATGGCAGACAATATCCCCTTTGGCAGAAATAGAGTAGAAGATTTTTTTAAGGCTACTCGAAAAGTCTCTGCGAACGACCTGGGCGAACTGCTATTCGCTGAACTTAGGGTTTTTCAGGATCAAAAACAGCAGTCAGAAGATTGGTCTCTGGTTGTATTAGAGGCTATATAGCAGATTTCTAATGAGTCTTTTGGAAACTTTTGAGGATAATCATTTTATTTCTTGACTTTTTGACTGTTTGCATACAATTTTATTTATGTATGCAATTTTACAATAATGCAAAGGTTTGTCTGCTTCCCAGACGGAGTCATTGTAAAGCGGCTCTCCCAGGGTTTTTATGAAGAAAAGCCCTTTAGCCTTTTTTTCGCAATAAAAGCGCATGCTGTTTTACGAATCAATTTATCGAAGCAGATCCATCAGGTATTGATTATCAGGGATAGTATATTTAACATGCAACAAGAAGCAAAAAAACAAAGCAGTGAGATTCAGATAAAGCAAAAAAGCGGCATCTGGACAAAAGTCGACAATACTCCCATTATACCTATCACGCTCAAGATTATTGTTTTATTTACGATAGTGATTCTGGTATCCAACCTGACAACCAACTATATCAATTTGATCTTTAACCGTACAGAGCTGATCAACCAGAAAAGGGAGCTTTTGGCGAAGGATCTTAAAGAGATCTTTACCTACGCCAGCAACCAGTATGAGATCTACAATTTTACAAAAAATATTGATTCGTCTCTCGATGGTATCGTAAAAAAGGCGAAACATGAACTTGATAACAAGGAGTCGCTGCTTTTGGCTATCAAGGAAGATGGTACTTTTTTACTACAGGCCGCCTTCCAGAATGTATCCGGGCAGACCTTTGATAAAGCCCTGCTTGGCCAGATTAACGCCAACCGAGCCAAAAATATAGAAGAGGCCTTTGTGCATTTTCGGTTTGGCGTAAAAGAGTATTTTGGTGTGTATAAATACAACAGCAAATGGGGCGCCTATTTTATCCGCGCAGAAGAGTTGAATGAGTTCTACGCCAAATCCCGGCAGATTTTTCGAGATGTTAGTCTCATTATCATTGGCATCACAGTTTTGATCGCCATCTTTGGCATCTTTATTCTGCGCTATATCGTTCGTTTTATACCGATCATTACGGGCGAGATCATGAAAATGATCAAGAATCAGCAGTTGGGGATTATCGATTTACGGAAAGCGCCGAATGATGATATAACCTATTTGGGAATGGCCTTCAATTCGTTATCAAGCACCATAAACAATCTTCTATCTATCTTTCGAAAGTTTGCTAATCGTGATATTGTTATTAAGGCTTACCGGGAACGCGAGATTCGTCTGGAAGGTACCCCTAAGGATCTTGCGATTCTCTTTTCAGATATCAAGAGTTTTACCTTTATTACAGAGATCCTTGGAACAGACATTATCAGGTTGCTGAATCTGCACTATGACCGAGCGATTCGCGAAGTCATCAAGTATGACGGGGTTATTGGCTCTATTATCGGTGACGCGCTCCTGGCCGTCTATGGAGCAATCGATGATAGCGAGTGGAATAAATCAATGGCCTCTGTGGAGTCTGCTTATCGGATTCAGGATGTAGCGGAATCTTTGCGGCAGGGTATGACTGCGAAAAAAATGGAAATTGAGAAAGAAAAGGGAAAGCTTACCCCGGAGGAGGAGCGGGTGTACCAGGCCGTTCTGCTGGAAGTTGGCATAGGTATCGATGGCGGCGAGGTTTTTTATGGCACGATCGGCTCCTACGAGCGCATGACCAATACCGTTATTGGCGATAATGTTAACAGCTCGTCTCGCCTGGAGGGTTTGACGCGGGTTTATAAAATTCCCGTTATCTGCTCTGAATATATCAAAGAGGATATAGAGAAAAATGTTGCCAATCATGGAATTCAGTTTGTTGAGATCGACACAGTGCAGGTAAAGGGAAAAACAATCGGTAAAAAAATATTCTGGCCTGTTCCCAAAGCTGAATTTAAGAAATTAGAAAAAGATTTACAGGTTTTTTCCCTCGGTCTGCGCGAGTACTACGATGGCAACTGGAAAGAGGCGTACGGATATTTCCAGAAGTGCAAGTTAAACCTGGCCAAGGTGTTTTTGGAGAGAACGCATAATGCAACTTGTCCGAAGGATTGGAATGGTATATGGCAAATGACAAGCAAATAAAGAAGGAGCTGGAAAACCTGGCGGAAGGCGGCAAATCGCGCTTTTTACCTGATGAGATCCGTGATCCAGAAAGCAAACCGCCGGTCTATTCTCTAGGAGAAGAGTTTGCCAAATCCAGGAAAAATAGAGGCTGGCTAATCTATGGATTGGTAGGACTTTTTTTGGCAGTGTTGGTGGGGGGAACTGTAGCTTTAACAGAGTATATCCAGAGAACCCATGAGATCATCACTGTTGATATCAAGGATTTCGAAGATATCAATTTAACCGAGCTTTTAGATCGATCCCGTATTCATCAGGAAAAGCTGAAAACTGCCAAGCAGGAGCTAGACCTTCTGCGCGAGGAGTACCAGCGCCGACTGGGGATGGCTACGGGAAACGCGCAGCGGGCGAAGGTAACAGAGATGTACCAGAAGAGGATCCAGCAAAAGCAGCAGGAGGTGGAGCGGTACAATCGCCAGATCAAAGAGCACGATGCCAAACTGCAGGATGTTGAAAAAAAAGCTGAAGGTATTGTAAATAACTACCAGAGGTTGCATAAATTTCAGATGGATAAGCAGCGGGATTTCTATGAAGCCCGAATCCGGGAGTTAATCCTAAAGTACAATCCTTACTTTACATCGATAAAAGTTCACAATGCCCTCAGGGGTGAAGCCGATCGCGAGCTGAAAGTCCCTGAATTGAAAGAGTATCAGGCTTTGCTTGCCAGAGAGCAGATCCAGAGCCGCGCTGATTATCAGGGACTTGTGAAAAAAATTGAACATTATTTTGTTCTTCAGGATCAAATGAAGAAAATTCCCTATATCAATTCAGTCCCCGGCACTATCAATCGAATGGGTTTTCTTTCGAGAACAATTATTGGCTCCTATAATGATATCTGGTACTCAATGTACCAGAGCATGGAGCGCAAGAATGCTCAGATTGCGCATTATGAGTATGCCCTGGATTATCTTTTGCAGAGCAAGCACGACGCTGGCTATATCATTGATCCGCGTAATCGCAACTATATGCGCGTCTATGTCAGCAGACGTTTTCCTGTTAAGACAGGCGATGTCGGGTTTGTGTTCCGGGCGGACGATATCTCCGTTGGCAAAATCCAGTTTTTTTATGCGGCTTATGGTTTAATGGCGAAGGTCGTCTCTCTGGATGCGGGTAAACAGATGGAGCCTTTTGATAAGATTTTAATCAAGGTTCGATAGGTGTCAAAGTTTATGAAAGCGCGTGAGATCAGGAAGAGGTTATGAAAAAAAGTGATATAAAAACTATTTTTGGAAATATTTTTTTGCTGGCTGCTTTGCTCGCGGCTGTACCGCTGGCAGCTCAAAATTTTTCGGCGGTAGGTCTGCATGTTCTGGATGAAAAGAAAAGTGAAGACCAGGTTACCTTGACGTTAAAAAGCAGCTCTGGTTTAACTTTTGGCTTGCGCCATGATGGCACTCTTAGTGATGCCCATTTGGAAAAGGTCTCCCGTTTTATTCAAATTGTCTCTGACTTGAAGAGTATCAAGCCCATTAAAATTGAGGTAACATTCTTTCAAAAGCAGTTGGACTTTCTTTTGGTGCCAGAGTTTTACCGCATTGGTGATTTGGATGTTCTACCTTACCTACCCGCTGGTTTATCCTTTTCCAGTCTCGATACACTGCAGTACAATTTTAGGCTCAAGGTGGATAACCTGTTTGTGCGCATTAAGGGCGATTTTTCGAGAGAGGATGAGCTGAACGCAAAGGTTGTGGAGGCGGTGAAGAATCCACATGCCTATATTCGCAAGCGCGATCCGGAGTATTTTTTAAGCAAACTGGACTCTCTTCAGGAGCAGCTTGACAAACAGCAGAAGCGCACATCAGAGCTGGAACAAAAAAATGCAGCGATGCTCGATGTCATGGAAGTTATGCGCCGTGGAATCATGACCCTCGATAATGAAGGGTTTTTTTCCGGGTTTAAGGAGATTCCCAAGGCAAAGGTGGATTTTGTTGTGAATCTGAAAAGAGCAAACCCAGCAATCAACCGGGAACAGCTGGAAAAAAAGCTCAAAGATCAAAAGATGGAGATCAGCAGCAAAGAGCTGACAATTATACTGGCTCTCTTTTTCAACGAATTCCCCAAATAGCCCTTTCTTTACTTTGCGAAAGCTCTATCCAGGCTAAATATAGCCTGGATATCCGACTCTCCTAAGGCAGTCAGCTTACCTTTTTCTGAAAACCTCATCGCGCTCGCAATTTGGTTCCACTTGGTTTCCAGGGATGGGTTTATCTTTTCGTCTGGGTGGATTGTATCTGTAGTGGCGCTGACCAAGCGCCCGGCTGACAGTGAAATCTTTTGAAATCGGTCAAAGTTACTTCGCTGCGAGAGTTGCACCTTGATGGTTCCCGAGAATTGCTGCACAGATGCCAAATTTTCTTTGGCAGAAACCAGGCTTTGCACCGGATTGTTTTGATGCTCTACCCCTGTGCTGATGGTTGCGGTATGAATTTCTATGGGGATTCGTTCTGCCTGGGAAAAGGTAAATAACGATCCTTGATGCAGATAGAAAATGATCTTTTTTTTGCCTTTGCCAGCTTCCAGATAGGCAGAGCTTTCAGGTAAGAGCAAAATTCCTCCCTGATCTGTTACCTGGAGTAGCGCAAAGGCCTGTTTTCCCGTGACAATGCTGTCATTTTCAAAAATTATTACCTTTTCTGCCTGCAACTGGTTATTGATGAAGACATCGCCCTTGCGTTGGATAAAAAATGCATACGATTTTTCTACTGTTTTTTGACAAGCCGTTAAGGTTAAGGAGGTCAGGCTAAGCAGAAAAATGGATAAGATTTGATTCCTCATAGTATGATATAGATAATACGCCTTTATCTTTTTTTTATGTTTCGTTATAGTTTCGGCATATTTTATTTTTTTTTTATTAATCCTTGGCAAAAATAGATGATGATAATTCTATCTTTCCAGGAATTTTTCGTTTTTGAGTTAGTGAAATTGAGTCGTCTGTGCGAGGATTTTCACCGAAATAAGAATCAGTTTCTGAAAAAGGCTGGCACCTATGAAATTTCAAAATTTATCTATCAGTAAGCGAATCTTGATACCAATTTTATCGATAACTCTAATTTTCGGGGTGGCTATGGCCATTACCGTCTCCTTGAACTCTCAGTGCATGATCTATTCAGGAATTCAGGAATTCGGGAGCTCGGAGAGAAGATTATGGAGATTATTTTAGTCGATATCGATCGGATCGGCAATAAAGCGCTCCATGTCTCAGCGATGGCTGCCGAGGTTCCCAAAGTGCGCGAAGCTTTAACAGATCCGAATGAGGCGCGTGCAAGAGCGATGCTCTGTAAAGAGGCTGAACCATTTATGATCGCTCTGCAAAAAAATGTGGGTCTGAAATCGGTTCAAATTCACTACCACAAGCCGCCAGCCCGAAGCTTTCTGAGGCTATGGCGAAAACCAGGCGAGAAGGACGGTGGCGATGATATCTCGGGTTTTCGCAAAAGTATACTGGATACCTATGAAAAAAGGAGACCAGTTCAAGGCGTCGAGGTAGGTCGAGGCGGTGTGGTAATACGCGGTATCGTTCCTATTGTTAGTGCAGCCAACACCTATATTGGTTCCGTGGAGATGCTCTATCCCATTGATGGAGTTTTTGAAAACCATAAGAAAATGGCTGCATTAGGAATGGCAGTTCTCTTAAAAAAAGAGTTTGCCGGATTGATCAATGAAAAAAATTTCAAAATGACCGAAATTGGTCAATTTAAATCGGTCTCCAGCTTTCGGGTGGATGTTAAAAAGATCCAAGAGTCTGATGCCCTTACCGCAATGGGGGGTATGCATGGTCGTTTTACAGGGAATCATTTTTTAATATTTGCACCTCTAAAAGATCATGCTGGTCAAGCGATAGGTGTTATCTCGCTGTTTTTTGATATTTCAGAACACCAGGCCAGGCTTTATAAATTTGTGGGCATTATTATCGCTGCTGTGCTGGTAGTGTTGGCTCTCTTTTTCTGGGTTATCCTTGTATTAACCAGAAAGATTGTGACGCCTATTAACGTGGCAATTGAGAAGGTGAACCAAATTGCGGATGGAGATATGACTGTAGCCATCCAAAGTGATTCAACGGATGAGGTAGGCAGAATGCTCGCCTCCTTGCAGGAAATGGTAGCCAGGCTCTCTAGGATGGTTTTGTTTATTCGCGAAACATCGGAGAGTATAGCTATAGGTAGCCGTGAGATCAGTATTAGCGCGCAGCAATCGGCTCAAGGAGCCAATCAGCAAGCATCCTCTACTGAGGAGATTGCCGCTTCGATAACTGAGCTATCTTCTCAGGCCAAGCAGGTGTCGGAGAGCGCACGCAATGCCAGCGATGTCAGCGGACGCGCTCAAGAGGATGCCCGGGGTGGAGCGGAGTTGATGGAGCAGATGGTAACAGCCATGGATGAGATCAGCGGCTCTTCGGGCAATATCGCAAAAATTATGAAATCGATCGAAGAGATCGCTTTCCAGACAAATCTGCTGGCATTGAACGCTGCGGTAGAGGCGGCCAGAGCCGGGAGGTATGGCCGCGGATTTGCGGTTGTAGCAGAGGAGGTTACCAATCTATCCAAGCGGAGCTCAAAGGCGGCGCAGGAGAGTTCGGATATCATTGCCTCATCGATAAACAGTATTCGCCGCGGTAAAGAGATGGCAGTTCGCACACTGGAGGCATTCAAGAAGATCGTGAAACAGGTGGAGGAGATTGCCAAGATCACGGATGAGATTGCTTTGGCCAGCGCCGAACAAGTCAAAGGAACAGAGCAGATTAATGCTGGAGTCCAGCAGATCGATCACGCTACCCAGCAAAATGCAGCCATTTCAGAGCAAAACGCCAGCGCCAGTGAAAAGTTAAAAGAGCAGGCGAACCAGCTTAAGGAGATGGTAGCCATTTTTAAGATTCAGGAAAATGAACTGGCAAAAAATCTAGCTTCTCAACTTGAAGTGGAAAAGAGGCGTCCCATTTCTGAACGCCGGGAGAATTCAGCGATAACTCTGGCAACACCAGGGAAGCTGGTGCGCCCCGAGGATGTGATTTCGCTGGATGATCGCAATTCGGAGAAAAGAGATTTTGAGCAATTTTGATAGTTCATTTCACTGGTAGGAGGATGTTATGGCCTATGAGGACGCTTTTTTTGACGAGGATTTTGATGACGAGACAATGGAAGATCTCTATTTGACTTTTCGAGTCAAAGATCGGGACTATGGCATGGATATTAGTAAAGTTCTTGAAATTATCGTGCTTCAGGATATCACCGATGTGCCGGATATGCCTCCGTTTGTGAAAGGTGTGATTAACCTAAGGGGTAAGGTTATCCCGGTTGTAGATATGCGTAATCGGTTTGCCCTGGAGACGGATGCTTACCATGACCGAACGGTTGTTATTGTTGTCGAAACTGTCCAGATGAGCGTGGGATTAATTGTAGATGCAGTAAATGAAGTTGTCAAAATTTTGCGCGATCAGATTGAGCCGGCGCCTAGAATAGGCGACTCCTTTGCCAGCAGGTTTGTGGAGTCAGTTGGCAAGGTTGCTGAGCGGGTGATTATTATTCTCAATCTTGATAAAATATTGAATGAAAAGGAGATTGGGCAGGTTCATGTTTTACATTCTCAGGCCGCTATGGGACAAAGCGTAGGAATGAATGGATATGAAAAAAGATGAGTTTTTAAGGGAATTTATTCCTGATGCCAGAGAATATCTTGACCATTCTGAAAGTCAATTGGTCGCTCTTGAAAATTGTCTGGATAATCCCGAAACCATTGATGAAGAGATCCTGCATACGATTTTCCGCTATTTTCATACCTTAAAAGGAACTGCCGGTTTCTTCGAGTTGACAGATATTGTCCAGATCACCCATAAAGCAGAAACTATTCTGGATGTTCTGCGGCGCAGTAAAGAGCGAACATCAGATTTAATCGTGGATATACTGCTGCGTTCTGTGGATATTCTGCGCAAAATAATAGATTCGCTTGACCATGGAGATGCTAACGGCGCCCATTTGGAAACCGCGATCAATGATTTGGAACGCGAGCTAGATCAATGGGCGCATGTTCTTGATAGTGAAGGAGTAGGGAATGCGCAAAACCAGAAAGCAGAGGTTTCAGAAAAAAAACAGGAGATCGCGCATACGCCACAGAAGAATTTTTCTCATGCAGGAAAAGAAACATTCGGTTTTTTTGATGAGCCAGAATCCTCAGTGGAAAAGTTTGGTTTTTTCGGTGAACCCGGAGCAGAAGAGCAGATCGTAAAATTTGGCTTTTTTGCGGATGAACCAGATGAGTCCGTTCAGGAAGAAAAGCGCTTAACTGCCAAAAAAGATATTTCGAAAGTTGGAGCTTTTTCCCCTGGGCTTTTAGCTACCTTGAATCTGATCGAAGAAAAGGTGAGTACTTACGACATCTCTGTTCAAAGCGGGACAGTGTTATTTGAACAAAATTTTTTCCTTCTTGACGATCTACGCGTTCAGGCCGAGAATCAAAATCTTTCTGATACAGTTGCCATGACAAGCTCCTTTGAAGATTTTTTGCGCTGTTTTCGTTCTGGTGAGGCAAATCTGACCCAGGAACATCTGGATCTTTTGCTGGACAGTGTTGAATTTCTCCGCATTTTAACCAAAAATATGAAGAGCGAGGTTCGCACAGCTTTCCGCAATCCTGAGGAGCTCTTTCAGAAATTGAATCAATGTCAGGAGCGAAAGCTTGGCGATATTCTCATGGAAATGGGCAGTATCAATGAGACTGATTTGCGGCGCGCTCTCTCCATGCAATCAAGACCACGCCTTGGTGAAATTCTAATGCAAATGGGTCTGGTTCCCCGCGAGGAGATTCATAGAGCCTTGGAGAAGCAGGAGAATGCCAGGAAAAATATTGAATTAATTCGCCAGGATGCCGAAAAAATCACAGGTGCTGCCGAGCAGATTAGTGATATCCGGGTTAGCGTAGAAAAACTGGATCAATTAATGGATCTGGTTGGCGAGTTGGTGATCGCGGAGTCTATGGTGACCCAGAATCCAGATTTGAAGGGTCTGGAATTGGAAAATTTTAAACGGGCAAGTCAGCAGCTAAATAAAATTATCCGTAATATTCAGGAGGTATCCCTTTCGGTGCGCATGGTTCCCATCTCCGGAACCTTCCAGAAAATGAAGCGATTGATCCGCGATTTGACAAAGAAGTCTCAAAAAGAGGTGGTTCTGAAGGTTCGCGGCGATGAGACGGAGGTGGATAAAATCGTACTGGAGAAGATCTCCGATCCCCTGGTGCATCTAATCCGGAATGCTCTCGATCATGGGCTGGAAACACCGGAAGAGCGGCTGCGCAGCGGCAAGGAGCGCAGCGGGACGCTCTTGCTGGAGGCCAGGCATGTCGGCAATGAAGTTTGGATACTGGTACAGGATAATGGACGAGGACTTAACTGCGAGCGCATTATCCAGAAGGCTATCGATACGGGCATACTTCCCCAGGAAAAGGTTGAGGATGTAACTTTATCTGATAGTCAGGTATGGGATCTGATTTTTATGCCTGGTTTTTCCACCGCAATTGATGTGACCGATGTTTCTGGCCGGGGAGTCGGTATGGATGTTGTACGCAAAAATTTATTGAAAATCAATGGCAGAATTGATGTTCAGTCCAATTTCGGCAAAGGAACTAGTTTTACGATGCGCATACCTTTAACCCTCGCTATTGTTGAGGGTATGGTTATCCGAGTGCAGAACCGTTTTTTTGTGGTGCCTACTATCGATATCAGGGAATCCGTGAGTTTGACTCCGTTTCTATCGTAAATCTATACCAGGGCATGGAAATAGGCCGAATCCGGAATCATCATCTACCTATAGCCGAGATATTCCAGTTGCTCGATATGAAATCAGAAAAAATGGAACGCACAGAGCGGACCCTGGCTGTTGTGCTGGAGCATGAAAAAAAATCACTCGGCATTCTGGTTGATGAAATCATAGGCAACCAGTCTATCGTGATAAAACCCTTGACCGGACTGCTTGAGGCAGCCAAGGGTATTTCTGGTTTGACAATTCTTGGCAATGGCGAGGTTAGCTTGATACTGGACGCCTCCTATTTGGTTAATTTATTTGATTATAATTCTATGTCAAACTCCATACGAAATTGATGAACCGCTTAAGAAAATATGATTATTTTCTAAGTCCCGGCTATATTTTTATTCCCGCGAGCCCGCAACTTCTGGCTACAGTGGTCACCTATGGCGTGGCGGTTACCCTGTTTGATACCCAGAAAGGCGTGGGAGGAATGTGCCATTTTTTATACCCTGGCGATGGATATGCTAGAACATCTGCTCTGTATGGGTATCCCGCTTTGCGGATGCTTTTAAACCACTTTTTGGAATTGAATGGTGATGTCGCGAGTTTACGCGCTCACATGGTTGGCGGTGCCGGACATACCAAAAGAACATTTTCCCTTGGGGAGAAAAATGTTGAGCTTGCTAAAACAGTGCTTTCTCAGGCGGGGGTGGGTCAATTTTCGATGTCAACTGGTGGCATGCAGGGAAAAAAAGTTTTATACAATACAAACACAGATGAAATATTGATTGCTTATGTGAATGCAAGCAGATCATCTGACTGGCAGATCAGGAATGAGTAGATGGTCAAACTTACCCATAGGTTGCAGAGAGGCGTTTATTCATCGTCACTGGTCGCGAACGGTTATTTATTGTTTGCAATGGACTTTGTACCAAAAGGACGCGGTTATGGCGGCTCGTGCTGAGCTTTGTCGAAGCAGCCCAACCAGTCACTTGTACTGAGCCTGTCGAAGTAAATCTTGTGCTGAGTTTATCGAAGCATCGATGCTTATTGGTATAGACGCAATTTGTTCAGCTTTTTAAGAAGTATAGCACAATAATCGTTGTCAAATCGGTATTCCTATAAGAAAATTATTTTCTTAGGATATCGATTTGAATCAAGAATTTAAAATCAGGATCAAGGCATGTCAAAAAAGATCAGAGTGCTGATTGTTGATGATCAGGCGGTGATACGAAAAATACTCTCCGAGGGGTTATCGGCAGACCCGATGATAGAGGTGGTGGATACAGCTCCCAATCCCTATATCGCGCGTGACAAAATCGTCTTTTTAAAACCGGATGTGTTAACCCTGGATGTTGAAATGCCCATGATGAACGGCATAGAATTTCTAAAAAAACTTATGCCCCAGTTTCCTATTCCTGTTATCATGGTAAGTTCCCTTACCCGTCAGGGCAAGGCTACCACGATGGATGCCCTAAAAGCTGGCGCTGTGGATTTTGTAGCCAAGCCAGATGGGACGGATGGGAGTATGGAACAGATGCTGGAAGATCTGCGCCAAAAAATAAAGGTGGCTGCGGTAACAGATGTTAGCAAATGGCTCCATTCCCGGCAGCAGCACTACGCTGTTCCGCAGCAGGTTTCAACTGGAAGCTATATTCATGGAGCCATAAAATTAATCGCAGTAGGTGCTTCCACCGGCGGCACACAGGCGTTTCGCGATATTTTGCATCACCTGCCCCCACAGATTCCGGGAATGGTTGTGGTGCAGCACATGCCTCCAGGATTTACCGCAACCTATGCCCGCACCCTTGATGAAGAGACCCATTTTGATGTGAAAGAGGCTGAGAATGGGGATATGATCGTGCCGGGCAGAATTTTGATTGCTCCTGGCGATTTTCATCTATCGGTAAAAAAATATGGGGCAGACTATAAAGTCAATATTTTTACATACGAAAAAGTGCAGGGACACCGACCCTCTGTTGATGTGCTGTTTGACTCTGTAGCAGAGTCCGGCGCCTCAGCAACCGCGCTCGGCATACTGTTAACCGGGATGGGCGCTGACGGAGCGCGCGGCTTGCTTAAAATGAAGCAGGCCGGAGCCAAAACCATAGGGCAGAATGAGGAGACATCGGTTGTCTACGGTATGCCAAAGGTTGCCCGCGATCTTGGCGCAGTGGATCAGGTGCTTGCGTTATCGGAGATGGCGCCTGCTATTTTAAAACATTGTCGCTAAACGGTATCTTTGCCATCCATCTCAGCTTGGATCATCTCTTAGCCCTACGGTCAGGTTGAAAGAGCCGAGATCGCTCTGAAAGGGAACAGTAATGGTCGGAGTATTTTTCGGCATTCGCAGATCAGCGCTGCCAATGATTACCTTGGGTAGGGAGATATAGATCCGATATTGCATCAAACCCTCTTTAGCGTTGCCTGCGATGATGTTGACGATTTCTCCGATAGCATCAGTTACATTTTCATCAATATGCTGACTATCGATTCCAGTAAAATTTTTTGAGATTTTTAGACAACTCTCTTTTTCAAAGGAGAGAATCACTGCGCCCTGAGCCTCACCTGCCAGACCAATGATAGCAGATACCTCCATAAGGTCTTTATTGCCCTGGTACACATAAGGAGATCCGGCGTTGATGGAGATGCGTATCACCTCCTGGAAGGTGTTTTCTGTTGCTTTGATAAAGGGGTGAATATATTCAACTTTCATCGTCTGCTCCTAAGGATTGTTTCAAACTGAGGGAAAGAACTTGGCGATCTTTTCCCATAGTTTTTTTCCTACTATGGGTTTTACGATATAATCGGTAACTCCTGCTTTTACTGCCTCAACCACCATATAACGGGCAGCCTCTGACGTTATCATGATAATGGGTAATTGCTTGTAGTGATCCATGGACCGAACCCTTTGGGTAAATTCAATTCCGTTCATCCTAGGCATGTTCCAATCCAGAAATACCAGTTCAATGGGGTTCGCGACCAGTCTTTCCAACGCTTCTTCACCGTCACTGGCTTCAAATACTTGAATGTCACCTTTGAAGTGTTCTTTAATGCTGTTTGCAATAATGTTGCGCATTACCTTGGCATCGTCAATAACTAAAGCGACCATAGCTAATATCCCCTTACTTTTCGAAATAATTTCGATTTAATTTTGCGCCGGAATAAGCAGAGTCACGCACAGACCCTGTCCTGTTCGGTTGCGCACAGAAATTTTTCCATTCATTCCCCGTACAAGTCGGCGAACCGCGTCTGTACCGATTCCGCGTCCAGCCACCGGGTTAAAATGTTCATAGGAGCTGAAACCAGGTTGAAATACCATTTGCACAGCCTCCTTTAAGGTAAGATTAACTCCCTTTTCTGGGGAGATTACTCCCTTCTGGATCAGGATAGGTCTGATTGTCTCCAGATCGATCCCGCCTCCATCATCCTCGACAATAATTTTATACATATTATCCTCTTCGAGAAAGGCGAGGCGAATCTGGCCGGCCTCCTCTTTTTGCCGTTGCAGTCGGATATTCGGGCTTTCGATTCCGTGTATCAGGCTGTTTTGCACCAGATGAATGACAGCGGGTTTTAAAGCAGCAATCCGTTGCATCTGCTTGCCGTTTAGGTTTACCTCGAGCTGGATTGGTTTAATTTTGCGTAGATCTCCGCTTTTTGCCAGCTCCAGCAGGGAGTCCTGCAATAGGCGGTCCAGATCCTGTAGCCAGTTCTGTCCAGAATCCCTCTCCTGGGAGGGAAAGAGGCCAGCCTGCTTGCTGACAAGCTGCATGATATAACTGAGGTTGTTTTGTACCTGTCCGAGCTCTGGTAAGATTTGTTCCAGGAGTTGGGGTGATGTTACCCCGGTATAGTCGCTGGAACTCTTCTGGTTTTCCTGAAAGCGAGCCATTAGCCGCTTTTTTGAATCCTTGAGAGAGTTAATGGCTATTTTGAGATCTGATAACTGTAGCATCATCTCCATACTATAGGTCATTATCATTTTCTTATTTTTCCAATCGGATGTCTCAAGAGCAAGGAAATCTCTACTTATCTCCTCTAAATGGTGGATTTTGTCTCCAATGGAGCGGAAGCCGTAGAGGCGAGCCTCACCTTTCAAGGAGTGAAGTGCGCTGAAAACCGACTGACTCTCCTGGCTGTCGTGCAGTTTTTCTGGAGAGATGTTTGTGAAAAACAGCTCCATCTCTTTGGTGCACTGTTCGCTATTGGCAATAAAGGTATCCAGCTCTTCACTAGGAAGTCGGATAATTGCGGATATCTTTTCCAGCTCCTCAGAATGCTCCTGCTTCTCTCTGGCATGGCGCCGCTCTTTGCCAATCTCCTCGGTCTGATCCTTGATAATGACCATGATTTTGGCCAGCTCCTGGTTGACGATAATGCGTACAAAGTCAATGTGCAGGTAGCGCACCGTGATCTCCCCTTCTGCGGGAGAGGAGGCGAATTCGATATTCTGTATAGGATTGAGCTCTTTAAGGATTCCTTCCTCTGCGGTGGTGTTTGTAAAGAGCATCTCAAGGTATTCCTGGAGCTCCTTGCGCTCTTTCTCCTGGCTGGGAGAGTAGAGAAGTGTGATAAAATTTATCCCTGAT
This sequence comes from Leptospira biflexa, assembly GCA_020720805.1. Lineage (GTDB taxonomy): Bacteria > Spirochaetota > DYNZ01 > DYNZ01 > DYNZ01 > DYNZ01. Next base: position 43,614 of record DYNZ01000008.1, read on the forward strand.
AACCTGGTTTTATTGAAAATTTTTTCTATAAATGTTGAATATTCTTTATTTATTGTAAAATCTTTGTTGATCGTCAGGATTCCCTGAACAATATTTTCCATGATATCTTCCATTTCCCGGGCACGTTCACTCAGGGATTGGTTGATTCCGGCGATCTCCTTGGTCTGGGCCATAATTCTATCATCGCGGATACCTGCTAGGCCAGCCAGAAAACCGAGAACAATGGGCGCCGTTGCAATCAAGAAGTGCAAGGGGTTGGCTTGGTAGATGGATAAGAGGGATGCATAGTCGTGGAGCATAAAATCGATTAATAACGCACCAATCGGAAATGTAGCGCCAAACAGCGCGCCGATGACGGTAAAAAGAGTTTTTTGCGTTTTGAAGTATTTGCGAAGATAGGTGAGTATTCCTGTATTTTGTGTGGTCATGGATCTATTGTTAGAAAAACATTCTATTTTTGATCAAGCCTATTTTTCTGGCCAAAATATCAACAAAATAATGTACGGTTGCCATTATTTCTATTTACGTTAGTTGTGTATGAAGAAATCCGCAGGTGGGTAGGGAGAGAGATGGGTGAATATATATTTACTTCGGTAGTCACTCCTTCTCTTTGTGATGTCGGGAGATCGACATATTTTTTAAGAAAGAGAAAAAAGTCATATATTTTTCAGACTAAAATTTTTTAAGGAATCATTACTGAATTTTTTGGATATATTTCCATTGGGGATGGTTTTTGGCAATGCTCTCATCGAGATTTTTAACCTGGGAAAGATGATTATGAGTTTTATACGAAAAAGTTTGCGGTATCAGCCGGGTCAGCCTGGCGATATTCTCATCGAATTTGGTGATGGTCAGGCGAAATGTTCCGGTTATGCAGTTGACCTCTCAGAGACTGGCCTGTTGGTCATCCTCCCCCGTGAGATGCTGGCCTCAGCTCTGGAGATGCAGAGCCGGAAGGTTCAGGGGCGTATCTTATACCCGGCGAAGGATGTAACGGTTGATTTTGATGGAGAGATCGTGCGTGTGGCGCCCCAGGAGCAAAGCGGAAATGTCCTTGTTTCGATCTCCTTTTCTATAGCATTTATTTTTCCGATGGAGATTTACGATCTGCCTTTAAAGGAAAATTAAGATTAGTTTTTAATCGTGACCGTTTTTCTTTAGCAAGTGTGACTTCTGAGATTTTTTCTTTTTCGAGCTGTTGTTTATCTTGTTTGCGCTTCTCTTTGATTTCCTGCGGGGTAAACTCCTCTATCACTCGGTATGCTTCAATAAAGGAGACAAAAAGGGTGATAATCACTGGACCTAGGATCAATCCAACCAGCCCCATAGATTGTAACCCGCCGAATAGGGCGAAAAATAGCACCAGAGGGTGAATATTTAGCTTTTTATCCAGAATTTTTGGCTTGATGATATTTTCCAGGATCTGGGCTGCGGCTAAGGAGAGGATCCCCAGCAGAATTCCTCCGGTCATCTGATCGGTCAGGAGCAGAAAGAGGGAGGCTGGCAACCAAACGATCGATGTACTGATGATGGGGATGACAGAGACCAGTCCCGCTACAACAGACCAGAGCAGGGGAGAAGGGATCTGAAAGATTACGAATATTAAGAATATGACAAAACCCTGCATGATCATAATCGCCAGATTACCGTAGAAGACATACCGGATTACCTGAGCTGTACGCTTGGCTATCTGCTTTTCCAACTCTTCGGGAAAGGGGAGTATCTCATAAAAGGCTTTGGCTATACGATCGCCCTCCTTTAGTAGAAAGAAAAGGATGATGATCATGAGAATCAGGTCAAATCCGAACCCCAAAGAGCTGGTAATCAGGCTGGTGATGCGTTCTACGACCATATCGGTGCTTTTTTGGAGGAAAAGGGCGATTTTGCTGATAATCTCCCCTGGAGCTATCCCGAATTCCCGAAAATAGCTAAAAATTGGCTCTTGCTTCTGGATAAAGGCTTTGATGTTGTCCATTTGCAGATTTTTCTGTACCAGCATGGATGCCCGCATCGCCTCCTGGGAGAGGGCAATCAGCAATAGTACGATGGGAATAATAAAAAGGATAAGCGCTGCCAGGATAAGAGCCGTTGCCGACAGATTGCGTCGATTGGGAAACTGTCGGTTCAAGATGAGAAAAGCCGGATTGAGGATGATAAACACAAGGAGCGCGAATAGCGCAGGCCAGAAGTAAAAGCGTAATATGTAAACAAGTAAAAGTACTGCTACGGAAAACAGTACCCAGAAGACAGCACGTAATTGTGGGTTTTTTTTGATCGAATCGTATTGGGAGTCTGTAGTCATCATCGTGTCGTAAATTTGTTTATTGGAAATAAAGAATCAGGAGCACAAGCAGCATTGCCCCCAGCATTGTCAAAAGAATTATAGTCCGAACGGAAAACCGCAGATAATATTTTTTTTTGTTCTGCTGCCAAAGGTCTTTGTTTTTTTTGAGAGATCTGCTTTTTTTCAGGAATTCGTTCTCCTCCAGGATATCTTCACCGCAGTGCGAGCAGGGGTTCTTGTCGGTGAGCAAACCGCAATGGGGACATATTCCAGGATCCGGAAGCTGCTCCTTGTGCAAGCCCAGGCCTGGTCCCAGCAAACCGATCAGCATGAGAACCGCTGCTGGTAGCGATTGCTGCAGAAAATAGAACCAGGAGACCTCTTTTCCCAGATAGTAGTTCCAAACTATCCAGGCAACCAGCAGAAGATAGGCGCCAATTCCGATAAAAAAAAGGAGGCGAAAGAGGCGATTCGAATTCATAAGAGTCCACTTTTGTAAAGTCTAAAGATGGTATTGTGTCTCTGCTTGGATTCTTTACCGAGCAACGAAAACTCTTTTTTCTTCTATTGGACTGGAATGGGTGTAGTCAGGGTATTTTTTTTAAAAAAAATTGCAAATCGCATTATACCGAAAAGAAAGTGGTTTTCCCTATGGCATCGCTTCCTTTTTTGTATTTTTATAATTCGGAAGCGATATACTACGTGGCATCGCTTCTGTTGTAATTTTTCAGTTTAGAAGCGATACGAAGACGCATCGCCCCGGGAAACCATGTCTGCACGAATTTCGCGCAAGCGGAAAATTCGGCAGCAAGGATAACGAAGCCTGTGCTGAGTAATATCGAAGCACCGGAAAGTGCGAAAAGCACTTTCTTCGCAGTATAAAAAAACGGGAATGTAGGTTAGGCATGGAGCGAGGAAAACTGTTTCGCATGGCAGAATTTTTTGCCACTTTTGGCTACAGCGGTTATTCTCCCTGGGCTCCGGGAACCGTTGGCTCTTTAGCCGCAGCTATTCCCTATTTTTTGTATGGAATTGTGACTGTAGAGCATCCAGGCACCTACTGGCAGGCTGGAGCCGTTTTCCCTGTGCTAGCCGGGATCTTTGTCTGGCCCGGCATCTGGGCGAGCCACTATCTGGAAAAGCAGCTCAACCAGGAGGATCCGGGATTTATTGTTATTGATGAGGCGGTCGGCTTCTGGCTGACAATAGCTTTTTTACCCTTTCACTGGGAGATTGCTCTGGGTGGGTTGCTACTCTTTCGCCTTTTGGATATAACCAAGCCTTTTCCAATTAATAAAAGTCAAAATCTGCCTGGCGGTGTTGGGGTGATGGTAGATGATATCCTTGCTGGGTTTTTGGCAAATGGGGTTCTTAGACTGTTGATGACCTATATTAATTTCCCCTGGTCAGGTTTTTGATTGCATCGCGCAATCTGGCTGCCTCTTCATAATTTTCCATGGCCAATGCCAAATCCAAATCCTTTTTTAACTTTCTGAGTACAGCGTCAGAGGTATCCTCCTCCTCCGATACCTCTATCTCTTCCAAAATATCACTGGTTGGAATTGGTAGAGTATCTTCCAGGTTGAGTTCTCGGATATGTAGGCGACCATCTTTGAATGTGGGTTGTCCCTCTGCCAGATCCTCAGGTGGTAGGATGATGCCAGCGTCATTGATGATGGACTCCTCCATGTAGATCGGCACCTTTTGGCGCAATGCCAGAGCAATGCTATCCGAGGGTCTAGCATCGATATCGAGAACACCCTCTTCGGTTTTTAGGTGAATATTGGCAAAGAAGGTATTCTCTTTCAGGTCGCTAATGACAACACGCAGGATTTGAGCATTGAGCTGACCTAAGATACGGATCATCAGATCATGGGTCATGGGTCGGGGAGGTAAATTTCCACTGAGAACAGAAGATATGCTGTGAGTTTCCAGAGGCCCGATAAATATGGGCACTACCCTCTCATCCTTCTCGCTTTTCAGTAAGATGGCAAAACCTACCTGAGTGATGGATATATTTGTGATCTTGACTTCAACCATACCAGCCCTCTTTCGTAACAGGATACCAGGAGTTTACGACTCTCTGTATCACGAAGGTTTCCTTAGGGAACCATTTTAAGCAAGAAAAAAAGTGAACCTTGTCGCTTACAATGCATTATTATCCCTTACGACTGTTTTTTGAGTTGCGTTTCCGTTAGCTGGTTTTCAATCTGGTTATCATATTCGCGGCAGTGGTGTATCGGTAGCACAAGAGCCTTCCAAGCTCTTAGAGCGGGTTCGAGTCCCGTCTGCCGCTCATAGCATAATGGCATTTTATCCTCCGTTTGTACACGTTTTGAGTACCATGCCATCCTCCTCAGATTTCCTTCTTTCGATTGATCTCGGCACCCAATCCGTTCGCGCGGCTCTTGTTGATGGCTTCGGAACAATTCACCTTATATCGAAACAGGAGATAGAACCCTATCGTTCGCCGCAGCCAGGTTGGGCGGAGCAGGATCCTGAGCTTTTCTGGTCCGCGGTTGTTGCTGCGTGCCAGGGGCTTTGGAAGCAAAAGCCTCGTTGGCGCAGTCGCGTGGCAGCGCTCTCTCTCTCTTTTCAAAGGAATAGTGTCCTCTTTATGGATGATCATGGCAGTCCCCTACGCCCTGCCATTGTTTGGATGGATCGGCGGCGTGCTGATGTCAAGGGGTGGCTGTCCCGTCTGGCCCGTCCTATGTTGGCGCTGGCAGGAATGAGTGACCTTCTGACTCATATTATCTCCGAATCCGAAGTCAACTGGATGCAGCAGAACGAACCGGAAATCTGGAAACGTACGGACAAAATGCTCTATCTTTCCGGTTATATCCTGCACAGATTAACGGGCGAGTACGTAGATAGCCTGGCCAGCATTGTGGGTTATATACCCTTTGATTATAAGCGGCAACAGTGGTGCCGTCCACTGGATTACCATTGGTTGCTGGTGGCGGTAGCGCGTCGGCAGCTACCGGATCTGGTTGCTCCTGGCAGCCGTTTGGGGCGACTTCTATCTGAGCCAAGCCGCCAATTGGGAATACCTGAGACAACCCCCCTGTTTGCCGCAGGATCGGACAAGGCCTGTGAACTGTTAGGTTCAGGCTGTCGGCATGAAGCGATGGCAGGCATCAGCTTTGGTACAACAGCCACCGTCTCCCTTGTATCGAGACGCTATCATGAGGTCGTTCGTTTTTTCCCCTCGTATCCAGCTGCAGAGCCCCAGGCATACCATAGTGAATCTATGGTTTTTCGGGGCTTTTGGTTGGTGCGATGGTTTATAGAGCAGTTTGGCGGTAGTGATATCCCGCAGGCTAAAAAGGCCGGCATGCGCGTTGAGCAGTGGCTTGATAGCGTGATATGCAAACGGCCTCCTGGTAATCTTGGTATGATGCTTCAGCCCTACTGGACGCCAGGTGTGAAAAAACCGGGTCCCGAGGCCAAGGGGGTGATTCTCGGTATTGGCGAGGCACATGACAGATATTCGCTTTACCAGGCGATCATCGAGGGAATTCTCTATGCCCTGCGGGAGGGACTGGAGGAGACCGAGCGCAAACATAAGGGGGCGGTAACTCTACTGCGTGCCTCGGGTGGGGGAGCCCAAAGCCGAGTCATTCTGCAGATGTGCGCTGATATGACTGGCAAGCCGGTAGAAACAGTGCAAACAACAGAAACATCATTATTGGGAGCGGCTATCAATAGCGCGGTTGGATTGGGGTGGTACCCAAATCATCATCAGGCGGTCCAGGGGATGAGCCATGTCGCTGATCATTTTACACCTGACAGCGGCCGCAACGAGATCTATAGTCGGTTATATCGTGACATCTATAAAAAAGTGTACAGAAAAATCAGGCCATTGCATAGGCGGATTCAAGAAGCTACAGGATATCCGGAGAGGTAAAGTCAGCCTATCCGAATAGTTTTGATTATAGCCGAAAATAGGAGGAGATCTTTTTTAATTCCACGGCGAGCTCTGCGATATGTTGGGAACTGGCTGCGATCTCTTCGGATGAAGCGGCATTCTGCATTCCGTCCTGATTGATAAAGTTTACCAGCTCTAAAATGCTCTGAAATTCCGATTTTTGTTTGGATAATGCGAATTTGATCTCTTCATATTGTCGGCTTATGTCCTCATCCGCTGTTCGGTTGATACTCTCTGTGATTCTGGATTGCTGTTGGATATTCCCTGCCAGGGAATTCATCATACCATGGATCTTGCTCATTGCAGTGATGGTAGTTTTGATATTGCCCACAGTTGTTTTCATATCCTGCAAACCGCGGTTGAGCTCCGTGTCGTTGGCCTGGATGTGTGTATTGATAACGCTGATGCCCTGAGCGGTTTGGTCAGCTAATTTTGCAACCTCATCTGCAACCACAGCAAAGCCTCTCCCTACCTCTCCTGCCCGGGCTGCTTCGATGGCCGCATTCAGGGAGAGAAGGTTGGTTTTATCGGAAATTTCTCTAATAATAGAGAGTGCCTGCACCATTTCGCGTGTACTTTTGACGATATTCTCCATACCCTGGTTCATGCGATCCAGGCCCGACTCTGTTTCGCCTATTTTGCTGGTTAATCCTCGCATGAGGTTCTCTCCACTGAGAATCTCATGGGACATCTGGCGCGCAATGCCTGTATATTCGTCGAGATTGCTTACCAGCTCTTTGATCTTCTCATTCTGCTGGTTTGTTCGCATTGTTAGAATCTGGTTTGATTTTTCAACCTCTTCGATTGAGGCGGCAATCTCTTCGCTTTGGGCGGTCTGTTTTTGGACATTTCCGGATAGATTTTCAATATTATTTGATATTTCGGTTGTGGCAAATGCCAGCTGCTCCGAGCTTATAATAATATTTCGGATGATTTTTTTCAAACGGTGAATTATCAGATTGAAATTAGAGACCATTTTGCCAATTGTATCGTGCGAGCAGATACTGATACGGCTACGTATATTACCATAGGCCAACTCTTTGGATTCCAGGGCAATGGTGATAATTGGTTTGATCATGGTCAGACGGGCAATCCAAGCGGCAAAAAGCCCTACAAAAATGCCGGCAACAAAGCACATGATGGTAAACAGGGTATCGTGGAGAGCTGATTTGAATTCAACAAATAGGGGTGCTACCAGGCGAAACACAACAGCTATCGCAATGCCAAAACCGACAGAGGCAAGGACAAAGTTGCGAATGATACTGGTACGGGCTCTTTTGAACATGTTGGGAACCTGGCACGTCGGTTTACAATCTCTTATATATATTAACGACAAATGGGTGGAGATAGATAAGATTCGTAAAGAAAAGTAAAAAAATATAGCAAAAAACCAACAAAAAAATAGATTCAGGCAATTTTGCTATATATCTATATATAGAATTTTTTATCTGATTTTATTGTCAAACAGGTTTCGATGTATAGTAGGGCGGGAGTAAGTATTTATGGCTTCTGGCTGCGGTGCGTAGCCTTTTGAATATTGCGTGAATAAAAAGCTTTTGCGAGGATAGATGCGCCTATCTTGGAAGTATAAAAGGAGTCTTATATGAAAAGAGTTATTGTGGTTTTGTTGTTATTGTTCTCTACTTTGGCGGCGTCAGATATCACCTATGATGAATATGATAAAAAATTATTGCAGGGCGTAAAGCAATACCAGCTCAAGAATGGGTTGAAAGTGCTGCTTTTGGAAAGAAAAAAATCTCCAACGATCTCCGCGTTTATTCGCTTTAAGGTTGGCTCAGTAGACGAGGAGTATCAAAATACCGGTACGGCTCATTTGCTGGAACATATGCTGTTTAAGGGAACAGACAAAATCGGAACAAAGGATTGGGATAGGGAGAAGCAGATCCTGGAAAAAATTGAACAGGTCGGAAAAACCCTGGATTATGCGCGCGGACAAAACGTTGCTCCTGCATTGCTTGAGGCGCTGCAGAAAGAGCTGGCAAAATGGCAGGAGATTCATAAAGAGTTTGTGGTAAAGGATGTCTATGATGCGATCTACAGCCGTCATGGCAGCAAGGATTTCAACGCCTCGACTTCTGTTGATGTCACAACCTACAAAGTGAGCTTGCCGAAAAATAAATTGGCGGTATGGGCCTATGTCGAAAGCGAGCGGCTGCGCAATCCTATTCTCAGAGAATTTTATCTGGAGCGGAATGTTGTTCTTGAGGAGCGTCACATGAGGGTGGTCGCCAGCGGTCGCGGAATCCTTTACGAGGCTTTTCTGGCGACGGCCTTCCAGGCTCACCCCTACCGTCATCCTATCATTGGCTGGTCAAGTGTCATTCCCCGGTTGCAGAAAAAAGCTACAGAAGATTTTTTTCGAAAATATTATGTGCCCAACAATATGGTCGTTACGGTTGTGGGCGATATTGTGGCCGACGAGGCACTGGCGGTGATCGAAAAATATTTCGGACGATTGCAGCCAGGACCCCAAAGGGAGCCGATCAAAATCAAGGAGCCTAGGCAGAACGGCGAACGCCGTGTTACCGTGAATTTTCATGATAAACCGGAAATAGTGATTGGTTACCATAAGCCTTCCTTGCCTTCGCATGAGGATTATGTGTTTGATGTTATCTCGCAGCTTCTGAGCGAGGGTCGCTCCTCCCATTTGTATAAAGAGCTGGTTCTCGAAAAAAAAATGGCGACATCACTCTTTACCTCGTCCTCCTTTCCCGGTAGCCGCTATCCCAATCTCTTTCTGATATGGGCTTCTCCGGCTCCTGGGGTAAAAAATGAGCTATTGGAAAAGGCGATTTATGAGAGTATCCAGCGCTTTCAGCAAGCAAAGGTCTCCGGCCATGACCTACAGAAGGTAAAAAATCAACTGTTGGCTTCTCACCTGCACAGCCTGAACTCCAATCAAGGGCTGGCCTCCTCCCTTGGCTACTATGAATTGCTGGCTGGTAGCTGGAAATATATGTTGAACCACCGTCATGTGATAGCCAGAATCAGCTCTGAGGAGATACAGGATGTGGCGAAACGTTTTCTGGTGAGCGATAACCGCACAGTGGCCGTTTTGAATCAAGTAGCGAAAAAAAATGACATAACTTCAGGGGTGATTAGGAAGTGAACACCAATAGTTAAGCCATGTCGCTTTTTGCCGCCAAAAAGCGACATAGAAACCGCAATTCCGCTTCTAAGGCCATCCTGGCTACGGAGCTGCATTGAGCCAGAAGAGTGCAAACTTCCTGTTTGCGACTAATATACTGCAAAGAAAGTGAAAAATCACTTTCTTTGCAGTATATTTCATGACGAATTTTCAAAAAACACTTCAATTCAAATGAAAACAAATCACCCTATTCTAATAACAAATCAAAAAATAGATTGGGGGACATTGCTAGAGGATGTCAAAAATCATAAATTGGTATTGCAGGAAAATTAGGTCTGAAACTTTCAAGAGCCAAGTCGGACGATGGGGATACTATCTTTGCGCATCGAGCTGTAGCAGGTTTCAATTTGAAAAAGTTAATTTCATGTTGGCTTTCATAAAAAAAAGGGGAAGCCATTGAATTTTTTTTTATAATGGACTTTGTAGATACCTTAGATTTTTTATTCCAAAATTGCAGCCAGGACGGCTGCTTTTATGCCCTCTGCAACCCAGATTACAGGACGTAATCTGTGCGAAAGAGCGCGTGGTGCAGGGGTTCGCGGTAACCCCTGCGAAAAGCGACAGCAAATAGATAAGCTATGCTTTCAAGAAATTGGATGTTTCGTTGGCTTTGCCTCGGAAAATAAGTATGTAATTGACAGCTGAGCCATTCGTCGCGGTATCCAGATAGGGCAATGAATTATGACAGAAGAAAATTTAGAGCAAGAAAAAAAACAGGTTTTATCGTCAACAGGCATAGTAGATAGCAGTTCCCAAAAGGATCTATATATTGTCGGAATTGGCGCGTCTGCGGGCGGGTATGAGGCCATAGAAAAATTTTTTAGTAATATGCCTCCGGTTAGCGGCATGGCATTTGTCGTGGTGCAGCACCTTTCGCCTGATTTTAAATCATTGATGGTAGAACTACTGTCAAAACATACCGAGATGAAAGTAATGCGCGTCGAGGATGGAGTTGAGGTTCAACCTAATTGTGTCTATTTGATTCCACCCAAGAAGATCTTAAATATTTTTGAAAATAAACTTTTTTTGACGGAGCTTCGTTATAGTCATGGCCTGAATCTACCAATCAATATTTTTTTTAGATCGCTGGCTGAGCAAAAGCAAGAAAGAGCGATAGGAATTATTTTTTCTGGAACGGGCACAGACGGCACTTTGGGTATTCGCGACATTAAGGGCGTTGGCGGACTTACTTTGGTTCAGGATGTGCAGAGTTCAAAATTTGATGGTATGCCGAAAAGCGCTATTGCTACGGGTATGGTAGATTACATTCTGGCTCCGGAAAGGATACCCGAAGTATTGCTACAGTATGTGCAGCATCGCAGTATGCCAAGAAAAGAAGCTGAAGAATTTTTAATAGGTAAAAATATTGATAACATCACAAGAATTTTGATGTTTATAAAAAAACAGGAGAATATTGATTTTACCTATTACAAACCCTCTACCATCTTCCGGCGCGTGGAAAAAAGAATGGGGATCAACTCCCTGAATACCATAGAAGAGTATGTTCATTTTTCGGAAAATAACAGATCAGAAATAAAAATACTGGCCAATGAACTGCTGATTGGAGTGACCAAATTTTTTCGAGAACCAGAGGCCTTCGATACCATTCAAGATTCAGTGATTCCGGAAATTCTTGCTGGCAAAAAGCAAGGAGATTCAGTTCGCGTCTGGGTCGTTGCTTGTTCCACAGGGGAAGAGGCCTACTTCATGGCAATTCTATTCCGGGAATATATGGAGAGCGCGAATGTGCTGTTTGATGTAAAAATTTTTGCGACTGATGTGGATAAGGCTGCTGTCGAGCAGGCTAGTATCGGAATATACCCTGATTCCATTCTTGCGGATGTCGGTCGAGAAAGATTGCAGAAATTTTTTGTAAAAAAAGATAGCTATTATCAGATTGAGGACTCGATCAGAAAGATGATCATTTTCGCTTCACAGGATGTTATAAAAGATCCCCCTTTTAATAATATAGACCTGATATCCTGTAGAAATCTGCTGATCTATTTTCAGCCAAAAACACAGAAAAAAGTTCTTTCTGGATTTCATTTTGCCCTGCAAAGAAATGGCTTTCTGCTGCTAGGCAAAAGTGAGACTGTTGGGGATATGATGAATCACTACAAGACTGTGGATTCCAGGATGAAAATCTACAGAAAAGTGGGTACTTCCATTTTAGAGCGATCGGATATCCAGGAGGCCGGCCGCTTTCAGGGAAATCTGCCTAAATTTGTTTCCGCGCGCGGGCGCAGAGATGACTCTGATGAGCGGCACTATGATCTGCTCTACAAGCAGGTCATGACACATTACGAGCCTATCGCAATGATCGTGAATGAGCGCAATGATCCGGAATTTTTTCTGGGTGAGGTAGATCAGTTTCTGCTTTTTTCAAAAGGAAAGGTCAATTTAAATATTTCTAAAATTGTGCACGAGGATCTATCCGTGGCCATCGGAACTGCCATCCATAAATGCAGGAAGGAAAAAAAGGAGATTCGCTATACTGACATAACGGTACGAAAGAAAAGTGAGTTGATTGTTGTAGATCTGGTTGTTCGGCCTATCTCCATAAAAGGAGATGTAACCAATTATGTGCTGATAGAACTGATTCCAGTGAAAAAAATTGAAGATACGGCTATCCTTAGCGAGGTGTACAGCGTTGATCAAAAAGTAGACCAGCGCCTAAAAGATCTTGAGCTGGATTTGCAGCTTACCAGGGAAAATCTTCAAGCTACCGTTGAAGAGTTGGAAACCTCGAATGAAGAGCTACAGGCTACGAATGAGGAGTTGTTAGCCTCAAATGAGGAGCTTCAGAGCACAAACGAGGAGTTGCAGTCAGTCAATGAAGAGCTTATAACTGTTAACTCAGAATACCAGAATAAAATCCAGGAGCTGGAAAACCTGAATAATGACTATGACAATTTGTTAAATAGTACGGACATTGGAACATTGTTTCTTGATCGCGAGTTAAGAATCAGAAAATTTACCCCGGCCCTCAAAGAACAATTTCATCTGCTCGACATAGATATTGGTCGACCGATCTTCCATTTTTCGCACAATATGCATTACCCGGAATTTTTTGATGACCTGAATCAGACGTTGATTGTGGGCAAGCCTGTAAACCGCGAAGTAGAATCTCTGTCCGGCAAGTGGTTTATGGTGCGCATTCTACAATACAAGACTAGCGACAATTATATTGAAGGGGTCGTTATCACCATGCTGGATATCTCACAACGACGCGAGATGCGCAATGAGATTCAGGCTTTGACTCTGGCAGCGGAGCATATTCAGGATATGGTAATGGTGACAGATGTTTCAGGACAGATATCGTATGTGAATAAAAGTTTTTCCGAGATCAGCGGTTACGCTTTGGCGGATATTCGCGGACGAGATGCCGCTATGTTAAGTCCGTCGCAGAAAATCTGGGATTATTCTTCTGAAATCAAGCCGATGCTGGATGAGGGTAAAAAGTGGCAGGGCGATCTGTTAATTCGTGGCAAAAACGGACAGAGTTATACAGAAAAGGCTACAATTATCGGATTGCGTTCAGAGGCAAATCAAATATAACATCTTGTTAAAATTTCTAGACTTAATTGAACAACGCTACAGCGGCATACGAAATTATTTTATAAAAGGTGATAAAGATCAATGAATTTTTTAACAAAAAAAATCAGTCTCTTGGTCACGGGAATGTTGCTTATGGTACACTCCCTGCAATCTCAAAATCAGAAGCCAGAGCGCAGTAATCCTCTGGAGGAGATTGAGAAAAAAATTCCGGCACTTGTCTATTCCATAGACCAGCCGGAAATCATACCTTTGCAAAATGGGCAACGTCTTTATTTCAAACAGGATAACGAACTGCCCCTTGTCCAGATTCGCATTGCCGTGGAACGTGGAAAGATTCATGATCCAGCAGGCAAGGAGGGAATTGCGGATCTATTTGCCAGAACCTGGCGGCTAAGTGGAAGCAGACAATACTCCGGGCAGGAGTTGAACTCCTTTTTTGAATTTGTCGGAGGCAGCCTGGAGGTTAGTTTTGATAGTCAATATGGCTGGATCAGCATGAGTGTTTTGAAAAAGGATCTGCCGGCAGCCTTGGAACGGATGAGGGCATTTCTGGAGAAACCGATCTTTGCTCCTGATCAGTTTGACCTGGCACGACAGCTTGAGCTTGATGAGTTGCAGCGCAAGCTCGATCGGCCTATTTCACTTGGGTTTTATCTTTTTTTACGGGAGTATTTTCAATCCCATCCTTATGGTCGTCAGAAAAATCGTGCATCTCTGCAGGCGATTACCCTTGCTGACCTGGAACTATTTTTTAAGGAGAGCATCCACCGTCAAAACCTGCACTGGGTCATTTCTGGAGATGTTCGTAGGCAGGAGGCTTTGCAATTGATAGCCGCTTTTTCTCTGCCGGAAAAGGGCTCTCGTTTTTCTAATGAAAGGCTTGCCAAAGCGCCTGCGCAAACATACAGCAAACCTCTCATTCTTATTTTTGATAAAAAAATTCAGCAATCCACCATCCTTATCGGAGGTGCCGCTCCCGAGCATGCATCAAAGGATCGTTATGCAATCAGAATCGCTAATTTTATTCTGGGTGGCGGCGGTTTCAATTCGCGTCTCATGCGGGAAGTACGTTCCAACCGTGGCTTGGCTTATAGCGTTGGCAGTATGGTGCGGGAGTTTCGTGATTTTGGTTTTTTTCTGGCTTATGCCCAGACCAAGAATTCGTCGGTTGCAGAGGTCATATCTCTGATGCGCCAGCAGATGAGCAGTATCTCTTCGCTTCCGATCAACGACTCCGAGGTAAACTGGGCTCGTGAATCCCTGCGCAATAAATTTGTTTTCCTATTTACCAACTCAATGGAGATCGCGCTCCAGCGCTTCGCACTTGATCATGATACCTTACCAGGCGATTACCTCGAGACTTTTCTCGCTAATCTCGATAAAGTCCCGATGCAGGAGATTCAATCCGTTGCCAGCCGCTATATGGATCCTAGGAAAATGATCATCGTTGTGGTAGGACCTGCTGACCAGCTCCGGAAATCCCTGGCGCATCTTGGTGAAATTCGGATTCTAGCCGATTAGAACTAGGAAATGAGTTCACTTTTTTGAAAATCAGCCGAAAATATAGAATAGGCGATCCAAGCAGATTCGTTGCGGGTTTGAGACTGTGAAAAAAGTGAAATTTTCTATTATTTTATCCGTTTTATTCCTATTGCTGGCCGCCCTGGGCAATGCTCAGACTCCTACCGTTCAAAAACCTGAGCCAGCAAAACCTAAAATCACCCCTGTGCAGAGTGTAAAGCAGGTGGTGCCGCAACAGCCTTCTGTGAAGCCAAATCAGGGAAAAAAAAACGATACCACTGCGCCTCCAAAAGAGTTGAAAGAGATGGGCAACATCCTGGAAAAGAGCAAGGATAAGGAGTTGCAAGAGAGCAAAAAAAAGGAAGAGGATAAACGGAAAAAATTTATTGAGACGCTGCTACAGACATTTCGCTATGGTACCTCAACGGAAAGAGGGGAAGCTTTACGGCGCGCGGAAAATCTAAAAATTAAGGAAGAGATTCTGCAAATCAAACCGGGACTGGAGGGGATCCTAAAGGATGGCTCAAATAAAATTCTGGTGCGAAAAACGATAGAGGTCTGTGCCGTTTTGAAATTGCAGGATTTGGCTCCTCTGATTGGCAAATTTGTACATGATGATAATGAAGAGGTTCGACGCACAGCGATCGCCAGCCTTGCGAGAATGCAGGCGAAGGATGCCGCGGGTGAGATCATGAAATTTCTGTTGAAACAGGATTTAAGCGTCAATGATAACTCTACGCTGGCTGCCGTGAATGCCCTTGCTGAGCTGAAGCACCAACCCTTTGGAACTTATGCGCTTAATACAATCCGCCGTGAGTATCCTGAAATATCCAAAGATGTGGCAGAGGTGAAGGCTGTTGCGCCTGAGCCGAAGCCGGACCTCAAGGTCGCGCCCTCACCCAATCCGCCGGTGAAACCAGGAGACGCAGGAAAACCAAAACCGGTTGATGCAAAGCCGCCGCAAGTTGACGCAACAAAGCCAGATAAGAAAAGCCCTGATAAGCTCCCGGAGAGCCCAAACGTTCCAGGAAAAACCACAAATACGGTGGACACCACCAAAGTAGATCCAGGCAAACCTGCGCAACCCACTCCCCCACAACCTGATGCCAGCCAAAGCGGCAAAGTAAATCTTCCTGCTCAGGAGTCGCTCTTTTGGCCTAAGGAGAAGGGGCAGGTTCTCAATTCGACTGTGCAGGGGCAGTTGATTCTTGGCCTGGGCGACTTGGGTTACCAATCTTCGGGTAGCATGCTGCTGCGGCTGCTACAGGCAGGCTTTCATGCAGACGAGGTAGCGGAGGATAGCGAAGATGGAAAAAAAATTGATGAGGCCAAAAAAAAGCTGACCCAGAATTTGCCACTGGAGACCCAGAGTTACCTGATCAATGCCCTTGGTAAAATGAAGCTGGCTGAAGCCAAGCCGATATTGCGGCAGAAATTAGCCAGAATCGACGGCTATTTCTCAGATGATCGCAAGAAAAAGTACATTGGCCTCTATCTCCAGAGTCTGGCTGCCCTGGTTCGACTGGGGGATGATAGCGTCAATGAAGCGTTGGTGCGTTCGCTGAAGGATGATAGTCCAGGCATTCGTCTGCGTTCGGCAAAATTGATCTCTGAGCTGCGTTCCCCAGAGTCAGTGGATATTCTTCATTACCGTTTGATGCACGATGAGAACCGCAAGGTACGCTTTGCGGCTTTGCAGGCGTTGATGGAGATGATAGAACCGGGTTCTACAAATGAAGGTGTCATTGTAGGCACAAAGCTCGATAGTTCGACCTCTGCAAAGGCAATGCAGGCTGTGTTAAAATATCTCAATCCCGAGGAAAATTCTGGCATTGTTGAAGCCTGGGTTTCCTACCTTGGGGAGCATATTCCAACAGATCCTGTGGAGAAGGCTATTGTAACTCTCATTCGTAAACGTACAGAACGATTTTTGCCCAGAAATCAGCAGGAGCAGCTGATCCACTCCTTGACAGCCTTGATAACCGCGCGGTTGCAGAAGAAGAAATCCCTGGCGCCTGAGGCCTGGAAATTGCTGCAGGAGCTACAGAACAGAAAAGCGCTGCGCTATGCGGCTCGTGCTGCTTCAAGGTCGGTGCGTCAGGTGAATAGGCTTATGGAAGATCTACAGATCAAGCCAGGCGAGGGGAAATCAGAGAAAAAAGAGAAGCCCACGGCAGGTACGCAGGAAGCGCCCAAGGATGGCTCCAAACAGAGCAATCCAGTTGCGCCAGTCGAAAAAAAGGCGTCGAATCCAGGAAATCAGGCACCAGTGGTAAAAACACCGGTGAACCCACAGCCTAAGCCTTAAAAAATCCTTTTCAATTTCCCCTGCCTCTTCTGACTTGTCCTGATACGGTATCAGGAGCAAAAAGGTTCGGAGTATGTCCAATTATAAAGTGTACAGCAACTATTTAGCGAAATCGGTGCACCATATTTTTAGGAATCTATTCGCAGACAGCAATATCGAGATTGTATACGATAGCCAGATTGACAACAATATGCTCTCGGTGTCCGTGGATATGGCCGGAAGCATCAAGGGTGAGTTAATTCTTCATTTCCCGAAAAAGACCGTGCTCAGTATTTATCATTTTATGTATTCGCCCAAAAAAGGAGCGCGTATCTCTGCTGATGCATTAATCGATGTAGCCAGCGAGTTATCCAATATGATCACAGGAACCTTTGTCAACCAGATGCAGTTTATTGACCATCAATTAGATGTATCTCCACCGGAACTTCTGGATGGCCAGGAGGAGTATATTCGAACTCTTTACGAAAATGTAAATCTATCCTTTCGTAGCAGCTATGGTGGCTTTGATCTCGACTTCTATTTTCGAGAAACGAGGCAATCGTGAACCATCCTTTATGGAACTTTACGGAGGAGATGGCAAAGGAGTGGGAGACGGTTCTCGAAGATATTTGCCACTGTGTGGAGGAGCGACAGCAGTACACGATTCGCGAGATTCACGCAGATCTGGTTGAATTAGCTGGAAAAACGATTTATAGTGGACATGATTTGGCATTCTCTCTCCATTTGCTGTTAAAGCACAACATGATACAGGGACGCTGGAGCAAAGCCATTCTTATGTTTGAACATGAGTGGGTTCTTCCTGCTGCCCAGAGTCAGGTGAAGGAACTCTTCACCTATCTTCAAACGCTGGAATTGAAGGAAACCAACAGATAAGGGGTCAGGCCATGAATGCAGTCGAAAAGAAAAAAAAGAAGAAACTACTATTTTTTGATACTACACTACGGGATGGAAGCCAGGCAGAGGGAATCTCCTTTTCGGTTGCGGATAAGATTCGAATAGCCAGGATGCTCGATGAGTGGGGTATCGATTATATCGAAGGGGGATGGCCTGGTTCGAACCCAAAGGATATAACCTTTTTTAGAGAGATGCAGGCCGTGAAGCTCAAACACGCGAAGTTAACCGCGTTCGGCTCCACCGCGCATCCCAATTATGCGCCAGAGGAAGATCCCAACCTGTTGGCTCTGGTGGAGGCCAAGACTCCGGCAGTGGCGATCTTTGGGAAATCATGGGATCTGCACGCCAAGGAGGCTCTGCGTGTCTCCCTGGACAAGAACCTTCTTCTTATTCGGGACTCGATTCGCTTTCTTGTCAAAAATGGCATTGAGGTGGTCTTTGATGCTGAACATTTTTTTGACGGGTATAAAGCCAACCCAGCTTATGCACTAAAGGCTCTTGAAGCGGCTCTGGACGGCGGAGCCAGCAATATTACCCTGGCGGATACCAATGGCGGTAACCTGCCTCACGTGATCGCAGAAGCGACCCGCGACGTTCGCAAACATTTTTCCTCCGTGGAGATAGGGGCTCACTGCCATAATGATTCTGGAAATGCTGTCGCCAACTCGATCATGATTATCCTGGAGGGCGGAACTATGGTTCAGGGCACCATCAATGGATTTGGCGAGCGTTGCGGCAATGCGGATTTGATTGCCATCATACCAAATCTGCTGCTGAAAGATTTTCCAGAGTATGAGTATGACGCTAAGGTGAAAAAGAAGCTGGATCAATTAACCCTGATCTCGCGTCAACTTGCCGAGATTGCCAACCTGGCCTTTAACGAAAGGGCACCCTTTGTTGGAAAAAGCGCCTTTGCCCACAAGGGGGGCATTCACGTTTCCGCTGTTGCCCGCAATCCGATTATGTACGAGCACATGGATCCGCGCATAGTCGGCAATGAACGGCGCGTGCTTGTATCCGAATTAAGTGGCAAGAGCAATCTGGTCTACAAAGCAGGGGATCTATCCCTGGATCTGGAAAAATATCCTGACATGAGTAAGGAGATTGTCCAGCAGATCAAACAAAAGGAAAATGAGGGATACCATTTTGAGGGGGCAGAGGCATCCCTGGAGCTTCTGGTTAAAAAGATCGTCGGCATTCATAAACCCTTTTTTGAGCTGCGCGGCTACAGGGTCTTTATAGACAGGCACCCTCTGGAGATAAAAGATGGCGATTTTGTCTTTGATGAAACTGTGTGCGAAGCCGTCATCGAGATCGCGGTTCAGGGCAGGATTGAGCATACGGTCGCGAATGGCAATGGACCTGTGGATGCTCTTGACCACGCCTTGCGTAAAGCCTTGAGAAATTTTTATCCCCAGATTGAGCAGGTGGGAATTTCGGATTATAAAGTCCGCGTTATCGGTGAAAGCGAAGGAACCGGTTCGGCTGTTCGTGTTCTCATCGATCATAAAAAAGGGAGTACGGTGTGGAGTACCACAGGGGTGCATCGTAATATAATCACCGCCTCTTGGCTGGCACTGGTGGATGGAGTGGAGTATTTTCTGTACAAGCACCAGGAAAAGGCCAAAGGTTATTAAAATTCTGTATGGACGACAGGCCGATTGGTATTTTTGATTCTGGTGTAGGCGGCCTGACTGTCCTAAGCGAAATAGCCAAGCGGTTGCCCCATGAAAATTTAATCTATTTTGGGGATACAGCGCGTGCTCCCTACGGACCCAAAAGCCGTCTCACTGTTCTTGGCTATGCCCGCCAGATCAGCCGTTTTTTGTTACGTCAAAATGTGAAGATGATCGTCGTTGCCTGCAATACAGCAACCGCATTGGCTCTGGATTTTCTGCAAAAAGAGCTCCCGGTTCCTGTTCTGGGGGTAATTGATCCTGCCATCGCCACCCTTGGTCATTTTGGTCGGCAGGGAAAGCAGCGGGTCGGTGTCATCGGCACCCGTTCCACGGTGCGCAGCAGTGTCTATCTGTACCGGATTCGTGATGCATTTCCGCACTATTCCGTTTTCCAGAAGGCCTGTCCGCTGTTCGTCTCTCTGGTTGAGGAGGGGTGGGCAGAAAAAAAAGTGACAGCACATATTGCACACGAATACCTGGACGAGTTGGTGCGTGAGGATGTTGAACTTCTGATACTTGGCTGCACCCATTACCCTCTTCTGAAAAATATGCTGCGTCAGGAGTTTCCCGGTTTTGAGTTGATCGATGGAGGAATAGAAACTGCAAAAGATGTAGAACATTATTTGCAGACAAACCATCTGCAGCGACTACAGGGAAAGGGAGATGTTAAAATTTTTATTTCTGATTTGACCGATTATTTTCAGACTTTAGAAAAACTATTCTTTGGTGGTGAGATTGCGGGAATCGCCGAGGTGCCATGGGATGATCTGGCGCGGGATGAAAATAGTTGATATACTGCAAAGAAAATGGTTTTACCATTTTCCGGTGCTTCGATATTACTCAGCACAAGCCTCATTATCCTTATAGATTGGTACTCCCTTGGCGAAGCGTCTTCATATCGCTTCTAAATTATGAAATAAAAATGGAAGCGATGTGTCTTCATATCGCTTCTAAATTATGAAATAAAAATGGAAGCGATGCCTTTGGGAAAACCACTTTCTGTTTGGTATAGATGGATTCCCAGCCTTTCTTTTAGACGGCAAAAACGAATTCTTACCGCTACGGATGGAGATTTCCTTAGAAACTCTTCCCATGCATCTACCCCTCAAGTAAAGAGCAGATGCAGGATGAAAGGGGAGATTGGCTATTTTTTCGCCGGTGTAGGAGCTATCGCCTCTTTGCAGGCTTTGGCGACGGTAAATTTTACTACCGTTTTTGCAGGAGCTTTGAACTGTTCGCCTGTCATGGGGTTGCGCACCATTCGCGCTTTTCTTTTATGCAGTTTGAGAATTCCCAGGCCAGGCAGGGTAAATTTCCCCTTCTTTTTGGTTTCAGTGTAAGCGAGATCCGTCATAGCTTCGATGATTTCAATGATTTCTTTTTGGGTTTTTCCAGTTTTTTCGGCCAGGGCTTTGATAATTTGTGTTTTTGTTAATGGCTTTTTATTGGCTGCTACTGCTTGTCTCATTGTGTACCTATCTGAATGGTGTAATATTCCTGCAAATTGAGGTAAATATTCCTATATTTTGAAATGGGGTGCGAAGTGTAAAGAGATTTTTATCTCTTCGCTGAAATCCCGAAACCCAGACATATATACCCGAAACAGGGCAGTATAAAATCAAATTGACACTTTGAGTATAAAACCATGATGAGTACGCAGAATTTTTTAAACACTCTTACCAGGAGTTGAAATCATGCAGATTCAATGGAAAAATGCCTTTGTGCAGATCCAAGGCGAAGCGGCTGAATCCCAGTATCCGGTCGGTACAATTTATGGCCTAGGAAAAAATTACGCTGACCATGTGGCTGAAATGGGCTGGTCAAATCCTGATCCCGTAATATTTGTGATGTCGCGCTCCTCGTTGTCCCTGACAACGGATAAAATCGAACTGCCTGAGTTTAGTAAAGAGATTCATAATGAGATCGAGCTTGTGGTCTATTTGCATAAGGGCGGTAAAAATCTGCAAGTTGCCGACTGGCGCGACTATGTGCTGGGTGTCGGTCTGGGGTTGGATCTAACTGCCCGCGATCTCCAGGCACAGGCCAAGGAAAAGGGTTCACCCTGGAGCGTGAGTAAGGGGTTTGACCATGCCTGCATTGTCACGCAGATGCTTCCTGTTTCCGCGATTACAGATATTGACAATCTGGAATTATGTCTGCGCGTCAATAAAGAGATCCGTCAAAAGGGAAGCACGGGTCAAATGATTTTGAATGTGAAACGTACGCTCGAGTATATTTCGCAGTTTTTTACTCTGTATCCAGGGGATCTGCTTTATACGGGGACGCCAGCCGGGGTAGGGCCTCTTTATCGACAGGATTTTCTTGACCTGACGCTGTCAGAAGGGGATACTATCTTGATTCACGAGACATTCCAGATAGCGTGATGTAGTCATGGTATTGTGATTTGAGGACGAAAAAGGTTTTTAAATTTTTTGACAAACCATAACCAGGGAATATTTACCGAAATAATGGAGAGAAAGCGCAAGTAGCAATGGAGATTTTAAACGATAACAATTTAGACGCCCAAGAGGATGTTCATCAGCTTATCCAGGTGCGTATGGATAAGGTTAAAACCTGGCAACAGGAGGGAATGAATGTTTATCCGTTGCGTTTTTTCCCTGATTTCAAGGCAGAGGAGATTTTAAGCAGGTTTCAGGATGAGACTGCCGAGCAGAATCCTTTGATGGGTAAAATGGCAGGCCGAATTATGGCGAAGCGCTTGATGGGCAAGGCCGGTTTTATGCATATCGAAGACGCCAGCGGCCGTATGCAGCTCTATGTGCGTCAGGATAATGTTAGCCCACAGGAGTTCCAACTTTTTAAGCAGATGGATATTGGCGATATAGTCGGTATCTCTGGCAGCGCATTTCGTACCAATCATGGTGAGATCACTATGCGTGTTCAGTCGCTTCAAATTCTTGCGAAGTGCATTCGACCCTTACCTGTGGTCAAAGAAAAGGATGGCGAGGTTTTTGACGCCTGGGAGGATAAAGAGGCTCGCTATCGCAGAAGATATGTTGATCTGATTATAAATCGATCTGTGCGTCAGGATTTTTTGTTGCGCTCAAGGATTGTACAGTACATTCGGAACTATCTTTCCCAGCGTGGCTTTATGGAAGTGGAGACTCCGATGATGCAGCCCATAGCCGGGGGGGCAGCCGCGCGTCCATTTATCACCCATCACAATGCCCTTAATATACCGCTGTTTTTACGCATTGCACCTGAGCTTTATTTAAAAAGATTGGTTGTGGGCGGTTTTGAAAAAGTTTTTGAATTAAATCGCAATTTCCGCAATGAGGGCATCAGTCCCCGTCACAATCCTGAGTTTACCATGATGGAGTTGTACCAGGCCTATGCCGACTACCATACAATGCGCGAACTGGTTGAGGATCTAATCTCCTCGCTGGCTCAGGAGGTTTTGGGGAGCACAAAAATTGTTTATGACGGTAAAGAGGTGGATTTAACACCACCCTGGAAAACAATTCGTTACGTGGATGCTTTACGGGAAAAAACAGGTATCGACTTTTTGACCCTGCAGAGCGTCGAAGAGGCAGCGGCAGTAGCCGCAAAATTTGGCTTAAATGTTGACGAGCTCAAGAAAAAAGGTGCTTACACAAAATGGAAGATCGCTGGAGAGTTGTTTGAGGAGCTGGTGGAGACCACCCTCTGGCAACCCACTTTCATCGTGGATTATCCTCGCGAGTTGTCACCGCTGGCGAAATCCAGAGAGGATAACCCCGAACTTGTCGAACGCTTTGAGCCCTTTATCGTGGGAAGGGAAATTGGGAACGCGTTCTCTGAGCTGAATGATCCCTTTGACCAGAAAGAGCGCTTTGAAGCGCAGTTAGAGCAGCGCGAGGCTGGCGATGAAGAGGCTCAGATGATGGACATGGACTATGTGGAAGCCTTAGAGTACGGTATGCCGCCAACAGGTGGGCTTGGAATAGGTATTGACCGATTGGTGATGCTATTGAATAATAAACAGTCGATTAAAGATACAATTTTATTCCCGTTACTCAAACCGGAGAATGGATAAGAAGTATCTACCAGGGTGCCTATGCAAAGGAGAAAGTCCGGCGATACGAGTGAAGGGGCCATTCTTTGCAGAATAATGAAGTGGAGATTGCAATGAGAGAAACTGGTTTATATCGAAATGAAATTGGTTTTCCCCATGGGCATCGCTTCCCTTTTTTATCTTATTATTTGGAAGCGATACGAACGCTGCGCGGCATCGTCTTGGGGAACCAAATCTGTTTGGATAACGAAGCTTGTGCTGAGCAAGGTTCAAGCACCAGAAAGTGCGAAAAGCACTTTCTTCGCATTATAATTGTAATGATACTCGTTTGGATAGTAACGTCTCTCCAGGGGTGCCGTACAACGGGCGAGGTAACCGACACCAAAGGGTCATCAAAGGTGGAGGATGATGTCTTTTTTAAGGTACCTGCCGGTATCGAGGTTTTTCGAGTCTATGTCTCTTCCGATACCTATGTGGTGCGACAATACAAATATGATGGATTGATCCAGCGCCGGGAAGATAAGGACGGTGACCAGTATATTAAGGATATGTTAAAACCCCTGAACAAGATTACCGAAGAGAGAGAGGGGCTTATCGAATTGCAGCTTTATCCGCATTCAGGCTCCATTGCCAAGGTGCGTCCCGAAAAATTAACTTTTCTGGAAGAGTTGGACAGGGTGATGGTTGATGATATGCAGCGCTGGGTGTATCAATTTCCTAAAAAAGTGATAACACCTACCAAGTTTTATGTGCGCTATAAGATCAAATTGCAAAAAAAGGTAGATGGTCAAAAGACACTTGCTGATATAGAAAAGGACTATCTCAATGAAAATCCAAGATTTCTTGAGTATTTAATGTATAAAAAAAAGCAGATGGAGCTAAAGAAAAAAAGAGAAGAGCAGCTTAAATCACAAAAGCCTGCCGGAAATTAATTTTTTTTAATGAATTTATGTCCTGTCTGCGCGGCACCAATCAGCATCACTATGGAGTATCCGCGTTTTACCGTGGCAGTTTGTCCTAAATGTGCCGTACATGTGAATTTTTTTTCCGGTACAGAATCTTTCTCTCATCCGCAGACTCAAGATCTATACAATGAGGCCTATTTTACCGATTCCTACCAGGCGCAGTATGGCAGAACCTATGCGCAGGATCAAGAGAACATTCGGCGGTTGTCGCGCATACGTCTCGAGCGTTTGCGGCACTGTATGGCCGGCGATTGGAATGGTCGCGGCAGGTTGTCCATCATTGACCTTGGTGCTGCACTTGGTTTTTTTTTGGATGAAGCTCGTCAGGTTGGGTTCGGTCAATGGCATGGTGTGGAGATTTCGGATTTTGCCTGCAGCTACAGTCGGGATCAGCTATCCATTCCTTTGCAGCGAGAGTCGCTTCTGGACTGGCGTCCCAATCAGGAATATGATATTGTGACAATGTTTTATGTGTTAGAGCATTTTGCAGAGCAGGCGAGCATGCTTGACAAAGTAAGAGCGAGTGTTCGGCGGCCTGGGGGGTGGTTTGTTCTATCCTTGCCATCCATATTTGGTCCGCATTACAGGTGGCGTCGTGAAGAGTGGGCCACTCTGCATCCCGTAGATCATTTCGTTGATTACCATCCAGGTTCTATTTGCGCTGTCCTTGCTTTGTATGGGTTGAAATGTCATAAAGTTTTTTCATCACCGCTGCGCAAGGAGCGTCTTCCGGTTTGGGTCAGAGGATTTCCCGGGCTGACGAAGATTGCTGCCAGGTTCGCCTTTGGTGATACCATGGAAATTTATGCTCGCCGTATATAGATAAACCGATATAAAATCTTTTTTTTGCAACCCAGCTATATAAAATCTGTCATACCATGCAAAGCAGTTTATTCCGGAACAGACTGCTCCCATCGAGGACTGTTATACATTGTCGTTGATCGCTTTATTGGGAACAAGAAGAAAATCAAAATATTGTTGAACCATCTGCTGCGGTGGCAGAAAATTTATGTTTTTTTTGCATTGAGATTCCGGACGCGGAAATTTTCAAAAGCGCCCATAAAAAGCAGAATATCCGCGCAGATGCTCTTGACCCGGTCGAGAAAATCCAAAAAAGGGGAAGATGTATTGGCTGGGTTTATCCTTGGATTTGATCATGAACCTGCGGATTTTTTTGCAAGACAGAAAGAGTTGGAAGAGTCTTCTATACTAGCCTGATCAAAAATCTAATTGCAAAATGGAGGCAGTTTTGATCTCTGAATCTCTGTGATTTTGTAGCCAAAAATCATTTTTTGAGGCGAGCGAATGAAATTCAGAAACAAGATTGCTGTGAGCACTCTTTTGATTCTGGTAATATTTTCGACGATCAGTATCTCGATCATTTATGAGTTGATCGTCGCCAATTCGATCCGAAGCGAAAAAAAACGCATCCAGGCCTATGCGGAGAGGATTCTTGAAAATTCCAGTATCAATGGTAGAATTATAGCCAACCTCTTCAAAATCATGTCCACAGCGCTGCCATTGAATCGTGCGCGCGCTGATCTTGTCCTGATGGCAAATCGATTGCGTCAATTTCGCAGCCAGAGTTCCATTCTCTACTCTCTTTTTTACTATGATAACCAGGGGATTTGTCAGGTAAAAACATCGGATCGGATCCAAACCGAACGATATTTCCCTGGGCTCATTTACTGGGATCAGTTCAGAAAGGGAGAGACTCTCTTCTTACATCACATTTACAGGGATGATAAATTAAATCAGGATATGCTCCTTATCGCATATCCTATGTTTGGCAAGAATAAGCAGTTTCATGGCTATATTGGCGGTAATCTCTTATTATCAACAATTCTGGTTCAATTGCTGCCAGAGGCTATGGATCTGTATCAAAACGAAAAAATTGGCATTACGATTTTAGATGAGCGCAATCGGATTCTTTCCACCAATCATCGACCTGATCTGCTGGCAACCGTCAATTTTAAAGATGTGCCAAATCTCCATAAAAAGGAGGGTGTGTGGTTTGATAAAGATGGCCGTTACCACTACATTCTTGAGCAAGGGGAAAAAAAATTAGAAAACCTGATGCCGCTGCGCATCTGGTTAAGCCTGGATCAGGATCAGCTCGCAAGTGGAGCTCGAGAAATTCGACAATACCTGCTCGTCATCTTTTTTCTCATGATTCTGGTCGTAACAACCTATGCCTACGCTTCAGGATTTTATCTGTCGCGCCCCCTGGAGACCTTAATTCAGGGGATTTCAGCTTTATCGCATGGGGAGAGGCCGGCCAGTTTACCATTAACAACCAGGGACGAATTTGGGTCTCTAGCCAATGCATTTCGTAAACTGGTGGACAATCTGAGGCAGACAGAAGAGCAACGGCAAATTGCGCTCAAAGATCTTGAAATTTCCAGGGATATCATTGAGAGCAGCGCTCATGTTGTGATCAGCCGCGAACCCGCTCCACCATGGGCTATTGTCTATTTTTCCCAAAACAGCGCGTCCATCGGCTTGCAGAAAAGTGAGTTTGATCAATTTGGAGATTTTTTATCATTTATTTTTCCCCCTGACAGGGAGATATACTCCCAGCAGTTTTTCAAGGCCGTGGAGAAGGGCGAGGAGTCCTTCCAGATAGAGTACCGCATCCTTTCGGAAACCGGCGATATCTTTTGGATTCATGAGAGCGTGATGGTGCGCTATGATGACAAGAGGAGAGCTATCGATTACTACGGCATTTTAACGGATATCTCGGCCAGAAAATCGATAGAACAGAGTCTTTCCCAGAGCCAGAATCAGTTTCGACTTTTTGCAGAAATTCTGGACGTGGTGATCTGGATCAGTGATTTCCAGCAAAATAAAATTATCTATGTGAATCAAACGTTTCAGACTGTTTTTGGCCTCAGTTGCGAAGCTGTTTATAAGGATCAGGCCTCATTTCTGGATGTGGTGTACCCTGAAGACCGTTCTTTTGTGACATCTGAGCTCCTTGCCTCTCAATCCACCGGTCGTCTCGATATGCGTTATCGTATTTTACGCAAGGACGATCAATCGTTGCGCTGGATCTCAGCGCGCTCCTTTCCAGTGTATGGCGAAGAGGGGCAGATTCTACAGAGCATTGGCGTGGCTGAGGATATCACCTCTCAAAAAGAGTTTGAAAAAAGTTTGATTGATGCCAGAATCCTGGCGGAAGAGGCCAGTTTGGCCAAAACCCAGTTTTTGGCGCGCATGAGTCATGAAATCCGCACCCCTCTGAACGCTATCATGGGTATGACAGAGCTTGCCATCGGCAGCCAGAGTAAAAAGGAACAGCAAGAGTATCTCGCCTCAGTGATGGATGCGGCACAACATCTACTCAATATTATACAGGATATTCTGGAGATCTCCCGTATGGAGGCAAATAAGCCTAACCTGCGCGAGGAGAATTTTTACCTGCGAAATCTTCTTTTTTCCGTTTCCCAAAACCTGGAACCATTGGCCGCAACGAGTCTGTAGAAAAAGTCACCTCTGCTTGAGAATTAATTGACAGAATCGTATTTATATCATAGGGTTTGCATATAATTAA
>DYNZ01000003.1:0-31818 GCA_020720805.1 Leptospira biflexa
TGGTTGAGATAACGAATAGCCATTGGATCTACTCCTGTAGGCGAGCCTAATAGTTTAATTGATGCATTCGGAAGGAGTCCTATGTATTGGAATAGTAAAAATCGACTTTCCTGTCTGAAAATATCTACCTGATTTTTCCCCGATAGAGATTATTTGGTTGCATTTTTGTTAAACAAGGCTATCTTATATCAAGATAACTGGATAAGTTGATATAATTTATGTATTTTAAGGAGCAAAGTATGAGTACAATTCCCTATAAAGTGAAGGATTTAGATCTTTGGGAGTTTGGTCGCAAAGAGATAGACATTGCTGAGAAAGAGATGCCAGGCTTAATGGCGATTCGAGAGAAATTTGGCAAAGAAAAGCCGCTGCAGGGAGTGCGAATCTCTGGCAGTCTCCATATGACAATCCAGACAGCAGTACTAATTGAAACCTTGGCGAAGTTAGGTGCCAATGTGCGCTGGGCAAGCTGCAATATTTTTTCAACTCAGGATCATGCAGCGGCTGCAATTGCGAAAACAGGAATCCCGGTGTTTGCCTGGAAAGGTGAAACCTTAGAGGAGTACTGGTGGGCAACAGAACAGGCATTGACATTTCCGGGAGGTTTAGGACCGCAGCTTATCGTGGATGACGGTGGGGATGCTACTATGATGATCCATGTGGGGTTAGCGGCTGAAAAGAGTCCGTCTCTTTTGGATAAGAGTCCTGAAAGTACCGAAGAAGGGATTTTTCTGCAGCAACTAAAGAAATCCCAGAAAGATTTTCCAAATAAATGGCACCAGATTGTCAAAGAGTGGAAGGGTGTTTCTGAGGAGACGACTACTGGCGTTCACCGATTGTATCAGATGATGGAACGAGGCGAGCTTTTAGTTCCTGCGATCAATGTGAATGATTCGGTTACAAAGTCAAAATTTGATAACCTTTACGGTTGTCGAGAATCTTTAGTAGATGGGATAAAGCGTGCAACTGATGTTATGCTAGCTGGAAAGACAGCGGTCGTCTGTGGCTATGGAGATGTGGGAAAGGGATCGGCTCAATCGCTTCGTGCATTTGGTGCCAAGGTGATTGTGACGGAAATTGATCCAATTTGCGCTCTTCAAGCTGCAATGGAAGGTTATACTGTTCTTACTGTAGAAGATACTTTAGGAATTGCAGATCTATATGTTACGGCTACTGGAAACAGAGATATTATTACTCGGGAGCATATGCAGAAAATGAAAGACCAGGCTATTGTGTGCAACATTGGTCATTTTGATAATGAAATTCAGGTTGAACGACTCAATAATTTTGCTGGAGCGAAAAGGTTAAATATCAAGCCTCAGGTAGATAAATATACTTTCAGCGATGATAGCCATTCAATCTTTATTCTGGCTGAGGGTCGCCTTGTTAACCTTGGGTGCGCGACTGGTCATCCATCGTTTGTTATGTCCAATTCCTTTACAAACCAGGTGCTTGCCCAAATTGAGCTTTGGAAAAACCAACAGCAATTAAAACCCCAGGTATATATGTTACCAAAGAATCTGGACGAGGAGGTTGCCAGACTCCATCTTGGCAATCTTGGTGTTAAATTAACGACACTTACAGAAAAACAGGCCAGTTATATTGGAGTTCCAGTTGCAGGTCCTTATAAACCAGACCACTACCGCTACTGATAATTTTCCATTTTTTATATTAAAAGGGAATTTGTAAGAAATACAAATTCCCTGTCTCCTTTTTCTCGATCCATAAAAATGTCTGATTTGCTCTCGCAATTGTTTGAAGGATATTGGCTATATTAGCAACTCCAGGAGATGAAAATTCTGTGGAATTTTGTTCGGCTAAACGCAAATTATTGATAAATTCATCAGAACGAGGCTTGCCATTGTCTTCAATAAAAATTTTCCAGCCATTGGCAAGTTTTTCTGCAGAAAAAGAGATCGTTCCTTCGTTTTGAATGTTTTTTATAGAGAGGAAGAAGAAAATTTTTAAAAGTTCCAAAACAGTCTCATTGGCAAATATAGACATGCTCTCCGGAATCAGGTTTTGTATTTGAGTTTTTTTTGAGTTGATACTGGTAGGAAATTGATCAATGATTTTTTGTATTTCCTTTGCAAGATCAATGTTTTTACGTTCCAGATTTTCGTGGTGGCATACAGAAGCCAAGGCTGCAGTTATATCAAGTTGATAGTGCAAACTTTCGCCGCTTTGGCGCAGGTGATGCAACGTTTGATTTTCAGGGCATTCTTTATCCAGAAGATCTGTTAGGTTTAGAATATTACCGATGGGGTTATGGAAATCATGGTTTACAATTTTCAAAAAGAGTTCTTTGGTCTTGGCTGCTTTTTCAATCTCTTTGCGTAACAATTCGATGGTCTGGTTCGCTCCTTGAGCTGATTTGTTCTCCTGTACAATCGCCAGCAGGATTTGCTGCCCCTCGGTGTGGATCATTGATGCTGTAATGGCGGTTGGAAGATCTTTTCCATGTTTGTGTATCAGTGTTGTTTCAAACCGCTTGATATAATTAACATAATCGTTGTTTTGAATTCGATCGATGAGGATTTTTCTATCTTCTGGCTCTTTGTACATTCTGGTTATATTTAAGGTTCGCGCCTCTGATCTTGTTAATCCTGTATAATTTAAAAACGCGTCATTGCAGTCTATTAATTGACCTCCAATCGTTGTAAAAACTATTCCAAGCGGTATAGTTTGAAAAAGGTAGCGATATTTGATTTCGCTTGTTTCAAGCTGATTTTGTATTCGTGCCTGTTCTGTGATGTCCTGAACCACGCCGACAACCTTGGTCACCGTGTCCGTTTCGCTATCCCAATAGGGAAAGGCCTCGAGTTTTATTGTTTTTAAGCTCTGATTTTGGTTGATGATTCTGAATTCGCTGCCGCTAACTTTGTTGGATTCAATTCGCTTGAGAATTTGGAGGAATTTAAAATGATCATCAGGATGAATAAATTTTTTGAATTCGTTAAAAGTATTGTATTCATCGGGCATATAGCCAGTTATCTTCTGAAATGCACCACCAATCCATTCAATTTGAAATGGTTCATCATCCCCGCCATGTTCGCGATGCGCTGAGTAAAAGAACTCTGAGACAATTGACGAAATAAGCCTAAAATTATTTTGACTTTCTTTGAGTTGTAACTCCAGTTCCTTCTCTTTTTTCTGTTGGCGAATCGAAGCAACCACCCTTTCAATAGTTCGAAGAAGCTGTTTCGTATCGATCGGCTTAATGGTATAATTATTAATTCCCAATTCTATGGCTGTGGTCAGGAATTCTGTTTCGGTAAAAGCGGTGGTAACAATGATTTTGGCGTCTTGATTTTTTTCGAGGATTTTTTTTGAGAGTGTTAGTCCATCCATCTCTGGCATTTTTATGTCGGTGATAATGATATCCGGATTCGTCTCTTCAAACAGGCTCAATCCTTCCCGTCCATTGTTTGCCACAAAGAGAGATTTTACTCTTTTGCTCAGGATTTGGACGATATGCTCTTGAATTTTTTGGTCATCTTCGATATAAAGAAGGGTAATATCCGAGAAATCCATAGGTAACCTCATATTTCAATTCGAAATTCAACCCCGAATTCGAAATTTCCGGCAGTTAGGGTGCCCCCCATATGCTCTTCAATGATCATTTTGCTCATATATAGGCCAATCCCTGTTCCTTTTTCTTTGGTGGTAAAATAGGGATCAAATATTTTTTCAATAATGTCTTCTTTAATTCCTCCAGCATTATCACGAATGATGAGCATGGAGCGATTGTTCCTTTTTTTTAAGAAAATGGAAAGTTTTGGCTCAATGATATTTCTTTCAATAAATGCATCGACTGAATTGTTGATAATATTGAGAAATACCTGGGAGTACTCATTGGGATAACCGTTGATGCGAATATCCTCCTCAAATAGAACCTCCGCATGCACTGAATGGCTTTTTAAGCGGGCTTCTACAAAGCCCATTACCTTGCTCAGGGAATCTTTATAGATAAAAAATGGAATTTTCTCTTTGTTTGGTTTGAAAAAATCTCGGAAATCATCAATGGTTCGGGACATATGCTTGACTATATCCATAACCTCTTTCTCTGCCTTTTCCATTTTCTCCGCCGTTAGCTCTTTGAAGTCAAAATCATCCTTGAGGTTTTGAACAATTAAACCAAGAACTGTTAATGGTTGCCGCCATTGATGAGCGATATTTCCGATCATTTCGCCAAGGCCAGCCAAACGAGATTGCGCCATTAGCAAATGGTCCTTTTCCCGATTTTGCATCAGTTCTTGGCGAACTCGGGCGCCAAGGTTCACATTTAGCTCTCGGATTTCATCTTCATAACGTTTTCTATAAATCGCAGAGCCAATAATGCCGGCAGCGGAGCGTAAAATCTCTTTTTCTGTCTCCTGCCATAATCGAAAATGGCGGCATTCAATAAACCCAATAAACCCCCACCACTCATTCCTGAGGTGAATGGGAACAAGTAGTATTGATTTTATTGATAGTTTTTTCATGTATTCGTCAAGCAGTGGAATGTGATCAGAAATTGTGAATGAAATGATTTGATCCTTTTCAAGGCTTTCAAGCCAATCTTCAAAGATGGGATTGTTGAAATCTATATCAGAACTGTTCTCATCATTCTTAGAATTTTCCTTGATAGACCAAAAGGAGCGAATACCAATTTCCAATGTTGTGTAGTCCTTCTTAAAAAGGTAAACTCGCCCAACATTGGTTGCTTCTCCTAAAATTTTAAGAGTTTGGTCTACGGCATCATGTGTATTTTGTGATTCAAGTAGAATATGAGCGGCTTTGGAAACGGCTCTTAATATTTGGTCGCGCAAGGCTAAATCTTGCTCGATTTTTTTTTGTTCGCTTATATCAAAAGCAATTTCAAGTCTAACCAATCTCTCGTCGATCCATTGAATCGCGCAATCTGAAATAGCATACCAACTTTGTTCATATTGGTTAAAAATTTCCCAATTGATGACGCCAGCGGACTCTCCTTTGAAATTGATTAATTTTTGATTATTGCAGTAGGTACAAGGACCATTTTGGTGCTTTTGAAAAACCTGCCAGCAGATGAGACCTTCCACATCACCATACCTTTTTCGAAGAAACTGATTAACAAAAAGAACTTCGTATGTTTGCATATCTGAGACGTAGACAGCGGCATTAAGGCTATCCAGTATTTTTGTCAGTGTATTATGAGATATTACCAAATCTTCTTTGGCTTTTTTTGACAGAGAAATATCTTCCACAAACAAGATAGATCCGCCGATTTCATCTTTGGCGTTGTACCATGGTTGCAATTCCCATTTAATCCAGAGCTCTTTTTTTTGGTTATCTACAAAAAGGGATTCATCGTTTTTTTGTGGCTTGCCGAGAAGAACTTCTGCAAAAATATTTTGCCAAGATTGATTGAGTTCGGTAAAGATAGAAAAGAAGGAGTACCCGATCATGTTGGTATCTGATGAAAAAATGGAATACCACTTTTTACTGGCTATAACCAATCGATTTTCAGTATCAAAGACTCCAAGCGCGATTGGACTATGATTTATGATGAGTTTAAATTTTTCTTCATTTTCTCTGAGTACTTTGCTGACAACTTTTTCCAGGGTAACGTCATGCATATAAGCAAGAATCGAAGAATTTTCAATATTTTGCTTATCATATTCCAGAGTCGAGTGGCATTGCATCCATGACCAGTTGTTACCTGCCACTTTCATGCGAAATGGGATATGATGGGTGTAACCTCCCGTTTTATCCGGCTGAACGTTGATTTCGCGACGGAGCATCTCAATGTCATCTGGATGAATTAGATCCGCTACACCAATCTTATTGGCCAGTATCAATTCTACAGAATATCCCAAGATTTTATCTGAATTTGGTGAAATAAAGTCAATGGTCCAATTGGTATCATATTTCCATATTAGAAAAAGGACAGGTCCGTTCGCCACCAAGGAAAGAAAAGAGCTTTTTTTGAGGAGGCGCTGAAAGGCTTTGTATTTATGTTCTGGAATTTCCATGATGTATATCAATCTCCCTTTTTACTTTTTCCTAATTCAATTACTTGCCTGAGTAAGGCCAGTATATCTTCAAGTCGGATGGGCTTAGAAAGAAAAAAATCAAGGCCAGACCGCAAAAAGGAATCTCTGTTATCTTCAATGGGAAATGCTGTTAAGGCAACCAGGGGTGTATTTTTATGAAGTTGATAAGCGGCATCGGTTCGAATGATCCGGGCTGCTTCCAATCCATCCAGAACTGGCATGGATATATCAAGAAAGATAATATCATACCTATTTTTTAATAATTCAGCCAGAACCTCCTGCCCATTGTTTGCAAGTTTGATGTCATAACCAAGGTGCTGAAAAAAACCTTTGGCGATTTTTTGATTGATGGGATGATCATCCGCCACCAGGATTTTAAGTGGGGGAAACTGTTGTGGGTGTAGATCTTCGCTTTTCTTTTGTGGTTCTAATTCAGATTGCTTCTCTGCGTTATCGTATGGAGTCAAGGGAACAAGTATAAAGAATGTGCTGCCGGCGCCGGGATTGCTGTCTACGGAGATATTTCCATCAAATTTTTCTATGATTTTTTGGCTAATCGTAAGTCCTACTCCTGCGCCTCCAAAGCTGCGGGTGTTGGAATCGTCTTCCTGGGTAAACTCTGAGAAAATTCTATAGAGATTTTCCTGTCTGATACCAATCCCCGAGTCTTTTACAGTAATCAAAATAGGAATTTTGCCTATTTGCTTTTTGGCCCCCTTGGTTAGCCCTTCAGGTATTTTCTGACTAACGTTGAGGGAGATACCCCCTTTTTCCGTAAATTTAATCGCATTTCCTAAAATTTGGTGTACTACCTGCATTAGTTTTTCGGGACAACCTATGTAAAGTTCAGCCAGATTCTCTTCCCATGTGAAAGTCAGGATGAGATCTTTTATTTTTAGTAAAGGGTTAACTTCCAGTATTAGCAGTTCTAATTCTTGTTTCAGGTTGAAGCTTTTCTCTTTGAATTCAATCTGCCCGGATTCAAGGCGCGCCAGATCAAGGATGTTGTTTACTGAGTTTAATAGATGATCAGCCGATAATTGAATGTTGGTCAGATATTCATTCTGGATATCGTTTAGAGAGGTGTGCAGGAGTAATCTGGTAAGTCCCAGGATCCCGTTCAGCGGGGTTTTCATTTCATGACTCATATTCATAAGAAACTGATTTTTTGCTTTTGTCAAAGCCTCCGCTCTTTCCTTTGCTTCAATGAGTCCATTCTCTGTTTTTTTTCGGTTGCTTATATCTCGAATAATTCCAATCGCATGCCATGAACCCAGAATTTTTTCTGAAGCCAATGATATCTCAATAGGAAATTGTGTTCCATCTTTTCGAATGGCCATCATTTCATTGGTTCTGCCAAGAAAACTACCAGATCCATCACGAATAAAATTTGCCATATTTTCTTGAATTTTTTTATGATACTCTTCTGGTGCTAAAATTATGTGTGGGTCTTTATTCATCATTTCTGCTGCTGAGTAGCCAAACATGGCTTCGGCAGCCGGATTCCAGAAGCTAATTTTGAT
Source organism: Leptospira biflexa (assembly GCA_020720805.1). Lineage (GTDB taxonomy): Bacteria > Spirochaetota > DYNZ01 > DYNZ01 > DYNZ01 > DYNZ01. The sequence continues at coordinate 7,541 of DYNZ01000003.1, forward strand.
ATGCTGATTTACTAAAACAATTGCATCTTTAGCAGCTTCGCCAATGGCCTTAAACTTGGTTTCGCTTTCTACCAGTCTTTGTTTATCTTCAAGGGATTGGGTGATATCCTGAATGGTGCCGATTATCCTGGTTGGCTTTAGGTTTTGGTCTTTTTCTAATTTTAATACTGCTTTAATATGAATAATGGAGTGATTCTGCACTACGATGCGAAATTGATAAAAATCCTGGAAGTGGCCAGAGGATATGTCAGCAAGAATTGAATCGAGGATAGGTTTATCCTCCATATGAATAAAGGTAGAAACCTTTGAAAAAGTTGGTATTATAGATCCGGGCGAAAGGCCAAGGATTCGGAAAAGTTGATCGGACCAGATATCGTGACCTGTAATAAGATCCCTCTGCCAGCTCCCTATTCTAGCCATTCTTTCGGCCTCATTCAGGATGTACGTTTTTTCCTCCAGAAGCCTTTTGGTCTGGCTTAACTCTGTAATATCGAGCATGACACCAACTATGCCGCCTAACTCTCCATGGATATCGGTAAATGTTGTTTTATAAAAATGAAATTCATATTCCTGCTGGTCAGCCCCGGATACCTTGGCCGAATAGGATTGGATACCTTGCTTTAACAAGAGTGCCTGGTCATTTTGCTGGTATTGATCAGCCAGTTCAATAGGAGCGATTTCATACACGGAACGGCCAATAATTTCCGATTTTACCTTTCCGATATAGGCCTCAAATGATCGATTGCAGCCAAGATATTTGCCTCGAGTGTCTTTATAAAAAATGGGCGCAGGTATCACATCGATAAGCTGTTGTAGAAAATGTAAATTATTTTGAACAAGAAGATAGCTGGATTTTTGATCGGATATATTACGTACAGAAAAAACGATCCCTTTGACGGACGAAGATTCTGAGGAGAGAATGGGGTTACCAACAGTCTGCATCCAGATATAATTGCCAAGAGATGTTCTGATGCGGTATTCCAGGGAACAAGACTTTGCAGCAGATATCGCCTCTTGAACGATCTCTTTGGCCGTCACCAGGTCATCGGGATGAAGATGCGTAAACATACTTTTTCCCAAGATATCCTGGATGCGATAGCCAAGGTGAATTTCAAAAGAGGGAGTAACAAATTGGATAAAGCCGCGTGTATCTGTCTGCATGATAATATCAATCATATTTTCGGTGAGCAAACGATATCTTTGTTCACTTTGCAGAATGGATTCCTGGTAAATTTTTTTGTCGGTAATATTGACCGCACTTAGATGAATTTGGGTTATTCCATCGTCATGACTTAGAATAGGTCGGGCGAAGATATGAACCCAAATTGTTTCATGGTCAAGACGGCGCAGAGATAGCTCTTCCTTTTGTGAGACCTGAAGATTGATTACTGAATTGTAGAGGTAATAAAATTTTTCCTTGGAGGAGTTTTCAAGGGTGCAGAAATCTATAAAGGATTTCTGGATCAGCTCTTCCTGGGGCAGGAAAAGCAGCTTTCCTGATTCATTGTTGGCGTTGGTAATTTTACCGGTTTGATCAATGGAAAAATAGGCTACAGGCGCGTTTTCAAATAGATCGCGATACTTGCGTTCACTCTCCTGTATCGCTTTTTCCATCTCTTGCTTTTCGTGCAAAAAAGAAAATTCGCGAATGCATTTGTCCAACGCCCTGTAAATTCTATCCCTTTCCAGGGGTTTGAGAATATAATCGGACACTCCGATGTCGATGGCAGCCTGAAAAAACTCCATGTCCGTAAAAGCGGTCGTGAAAATAATTTTAACGTTAGGATCAATCTGCAGAATATCCCTGGCCATTTCGATACCGCTCATACCCGGCATCGATATATCAGTAATGACAATCTGAGCTGGATTTTCCCTGAAATGGATAAGGGCGCGCTCACCGCTTTCAGCTAGTGTAACATTTTTACTGCGGCGGCGCAACATAATCGCAATGTTTTCTCTCAGTTCGACCTCATCCTCAACATAGAGAATTTTCACTTGATCAGGAAAAAATGGCAGAATTTGTCTCATTTTTAATTTAATATTTGGGCGCCAAGTTCTGCCAGCTCAGAGCGTTCCCCTTTTTTTAGGGTGATGTGCGCCGCCAGTTTTTGTCCCTTAAAGCGGTCGGCAGCAAATACCAAACCATTGGAGTAGATGTTCAAATAGGGGTGATCAATTTGGTGAGGGTCTCCGGTCAGCACGATTTTTGTGCCTTCACCGGCTCTTGTGATAATCGTTTTTACCTCGTGGGGTGTTAGATTTTGTGCTTCATCAACTATAAGAAACTGCTTTGGTATGGATCGACCTCTGATGTAGGTTAGTGGTTCAATTTGAAGTAGTTTCATCTGTATTAAATCATTGATTGCATCTTTTGATGTCAGTTTGGAACGTTGATCCCTCTCCTCATCCGTTTCTTTATCTTCGATGCCAAGGATGAGCTCCAGGTTATCAAAGATAGGCTGCATCCAGGGTCTCATCTTTTCACTGACTTCACCTGGCAAAAAGCCCATCTCCTTTCCCATAGGAATAATGGGTCGAGCAACCAGGAGTTTGCTATAGTTTTTTGTCTCCGTCACCTGGTGAAGGCCGCAGGCAATCGCAATCAATGTTTTCCCTGTTCCCGCCGAACCGGAGATTGTAACCAGGGGGATGGATGGGTTGAGCAGGGCGTCAAAGGAATAGGTCTGCTCTTTGTTGCGAGGAAAGATTCCCCAGGCATTGTTGATGGTAAAATCGAGAGTGCGGGCGCACTGTTCCTGGGCATGAAATTTTGCCAACGCGGATTTGCCGGGAGCGGTTAAAAATAGATATTGATTTTGATAATAGGGTTTTTCGGAATTCTGCCTAAGAGAAATTTTTTTATCGTGGTAGAATTGATCTATCTCCTGGTCGGATAGGGAGACTTCTTCAACCCCGTCGTAGAGGTTTTCTCCGGTTGAAGAGCTATGGTTGTAATCAGCAGTTTCTAAGTTGAGCGCATCTGCTTTTATACGCAGATTTGCATCTTTGGTTACCAGAAGTACATTCGCTTTATGATCCTCTTTGACCTGGAGGGCTGTTTTAAGGATATAATTGTCTTTTACCTTACTGTCAAGACCCGCTGGTAATACGGGTGTGTTTCGATTTATGATATATACGCGGAGATAACCGCCATTTTCCAGTGGAATGCCATCAGTTAATTTAACATCACCTTTGAGTCGATCTAAATATCGGATGACTTCACGAGCCGCCTTTCCAATCTCATCCATACCTCGCTTGAATTTATCCAGCTCTTCAATTACGATTAAGGGTACGATTATGGTAGCATTTTCAAAATTGAGTAGGGCATTAGGATCATGTAATAAAACGTTGGTATCAAGTATAACAAACTTATCAGAATTTGACTTGGAATTGTGATCGTTTCCTTTCATGCAGGCTATCCTCGTTTTGGTTGTATTGTTGAAAGAGTTGCGCTAAAGTTTCTTAACAAAATATTTGATATCGGGAAATAATATTCGCATTATTCTGGTAGAATTTGGAAATGTCAATGTTAGTTTTTATGCCTGGTTGTTTTTTTCATTCAGGATAAAGAGACGGTTTTCGCGATAAAATGAGGATGTAAATTGCCATGATGGGTCATAAAAGCACAAATGCGCGCATATTGATAATATGGGGTATTTACGCCACGATTATGTTAATTTTTTTAACGCTAATTGGCCCGCGCGCTTTTCTCTGGAATAAGAAGACAGAGCATAAGGTTTATATTTCCCTTGGTTTTCATGTCAACATGAAGCACTCTTTTAGAATCGATACGAACGATGAATCCGGCTTTGGAAAGGATATCCGAATTATTCGAAAAATTTTAACAGATCTGGATGAATTTCAGGATATTCCGGCTGTATGGGATTTTGATAATTTATTTACTCTTGAGAAGATACTTCCCAAATATGCTCCCGATATTTTAGCAAAGATAAAAAGCAGAGTAGGAAAAGGTCAGGATGAGATCATACTCATGTCTTACAATAATGGATTGGCTTCTGCTTTGAATCGGCAAGAGTTGACTGATTCGATTCGCTTGGCAGTTCAAAATCCTCAAGGATCAGGAGTGGTTGATCTTTTTTCAAAATATAGTCCGATTGTTAGACCCCAGGAGATGATGACTACCCCAGGCAGCTTTTCCATATATAAGGAAAATGGAATAAAATCGATCCTTTTGTATTACAGTGGTATTACGTTTGATGCCTTTAGAAATTTCATTTCACCCCTGAGTTTGGAAGAGGCGCACAACCCCTTGCTATTTGAAAACGCAAAGTTACCGGAGAGTATTATTGTCATTCCTTGCTACAATGTTGGAGATATTATTGATCATGTCAGTTTGAGAAATTGGGCCGAAAAACTCCACAGAGCGCAGTTACGCGGTGAAATCAAGAAAGATGTACTTATCGCAATCAATTTTGACGCGGATGACTCCTTTTGGTATGGATACAATGTTTCAGCCATGTTAAAGCTGCTACCCAATACCGGAGGTTTGCGCCAATTGATCCAGAGTGTTCAAGATCTTCCTTATGTGAGAATGACCAGGTTGCAGGATTATATTGACGCTCATCATCCGGTTAAAAAGATATTTTTTTCGCAAGATACGGCAGACGGAAGTTTTAACGGCAATAGTTCCTGGTCGGAAAAGGCCTATTCATCTGATTTTTGGAGCGTTGTGGTGAATGGGCGTCGGCTGCATCAAATTGTGCACTCATTTTTTACGAAAAAGAAAAGCTCTCCACCGCGGCATATAAAGCGTTTATTGGATGAAGAGTACTCGATGCGTCTTACTCTGTTATCAACCACGAACTTTGGGATGGCGACACCATTTCTGGCACGTCAAAGAGAGCTTGATGTTTTGCATTTGATGCGCGGGATGCGCCAAAAGCAAAAAGAGATCCAACAAATGATGACTCTTCTGCTTACCGATAGAATGGAAATTCAAGGTGAGGGTGGCTACAAGGAGGTTTACTTTCTTGATAAAGATTATAGAACTGATGAAAACTTTCTGCTCTTTTTTTCAAAGAAAAGTTTACCTGTTGGCGGGTTTGCTTTTATACAATCCATTTCAAATCCCTTGATGCGCTTTAGGGCGAGGGTGGTGAGCAGTTTTTATTTGGAAAAAACGGGACGATTTCGAAATCGTTTATTTTTTGAAACGACCAGCCCGGGTGCGGGGCGGTATTCATTATCGCTATCTGATGTGCAAGCAGAGGCGACGAAGTGGCCAATCCTAAACAATAGAGCAGAATTCCTTTTAAAAAAAATGAGGATAGTTTTAGATCCACAAAAAAAGGGGGTCTGTTTTTATATGAATGGAAAGGAGGTAATCGCTCAAGGTAGCCTGTTGCCTGCTATTCACTATCGCAGAGGATGGCAATCCGGGACCCAAATAAAAATTGAAACTGTTTCCTATCGTAAGGATGAGTATCTTCAGTTTATGATTCGTGGTAATCTCGATCTTGGTGAATTCTTACAACTGGAGAAAGGAACTTTTGTAACCCAAATAACTGCGCTTGCAGATTTTCCATTTTTTATCGTGGATAGCCGCATATCGTATCCAAATACCAGGAGAATGGATGCAATCAAAAAAGAGCTGCCTGCTTTGGCCCGGTTTGTTGATTTTTCCTGGGTTGAGGTTGCGCCAGTGCCTTTGTATATTGCCATGGAGGCATCCGCGAAATACCCTTTTCAAATTGAAAAAATAAATTATCTCGGGATTGAGTCTGAATATGCGGTGACCTATTACGAATTGCATAAAGGCAATAAATTTCTTAGCAATCTGAACAACCATATCACCGCATCCTTTCTCGGGGTGAAAACAAGAAATGACTCTGTTTATCTGGCGATGGATACTACCATTTCCCCTAATTTTTCATTTGCCCCACTGAAAATTGTGCCGGGTAAACAATCAAACAGTCAGGCTATCTGGATCAATCCTGGCGGAACCTATTTTGGAAGTCAATGGAGTCAGCCGACTTTTGGCAATGGTCTTGGTTACAAGGCTGCTTTTATAACTGGTCAGCAATACTCCAGTTCAGCTCCAACCTACAATGGTTATAAGCAAAATATTAGTATGATGGTTTTTCTTGCAAATCATCCAAAAAGAAAAAAGTTATTGAAAAAATTTGCAGAACCAATTTCCTTAATACTGGACGGTGAGGATCGATTCGAATTACTGTCCGATTATTTTAAATTGCAGGAAAGTAATGGAAAACCTGAGCCAGGTAGTGCATCGAATAATCTAGCTTTGCCTCTATCTCTTCAACTAAAAATAATCTTTGCGACAATAATCTCTTTTCTTGATTAGAGATCACGACTAAGGAAATAACGATGAATCATTGGGATCCTTTTAGCTGGAAAGCCAAACCTGCAAAACATTTACCACATTATGCGAATGCAGCACATCTTGAAGAGGTGCGAAATGAGCTTATGCTTTTGCCTCCACTTGTGGTGCCTGGAGAGATCATACGATTAAAAAGTGCGATAGCTGAGGCTGGAATGGGAAAGAATTTTATTCTTCAGGGGGGCGATTGCGCTGAAAGATTTATTGATTGCAATAGTCACGCGATTTTAAATAAACTGAAGATACTTCTACAGATGAGCGTCATTATAACCTATGGAAGTCGCAGGAGTGTGGTTCGTGTCGGCCGAATTGCCGGTCAATATGCAAAGCCTCGGTCTAATAACGTTGAGATCCAAGATGGGAAAGAAATGTTTTCCTATTTTGGGGATGCTGTGAACAGTTTCCATCCTGATCCTGCTTTACGGGAACCTGATGCCAATCGAATGCAAATGGCCTATACCTATTCTGCGGCAACCCTGAATTATATTCGTTCATTGATTTCAGGTGGTTTTGCAGATTTGCACTATCCACATCATTGGGATCTATACTCAATGGATAAGGCGAAATCCTGGCCAAAGTACCAAGAAACCCTTTCCAGGATATTGGATGCTATAGATTTTTTTGAATCGATCGGAGGAGCTAGAGGTGAGATTCTGGATAAGGTCGATTTTTTTACATCACATGAAGGTCTGCTTTTGGAATATGAAGCGGCATTAACTCGATTTGATTCTGATTTGAAAATATTTTACTCAAGCAGCGCCCACATGCTTTGGATCGGCGATAGAACCCGGCAACTTGGTGGCGCCCATGTGGAATTTTTTCGTGGAATAGCCAATCCGGTAGGAATCAAAATAGGTCCTTCGACTGATCCGAAGGAGCTTGTTGCACTATTGCGTGTTTTAAATCCTGAAAAGGAAAAAGGAAAGATTGTGCTAATCAGCCGCATGGGTAGATCATTTGTGAAGGAAAAATTGTCTCCGATACTGGAAACAGTTATGACCTCTTTTGAGCCGGTTACATGGAGTTGTGATCCTATGCATGGTAACATGATAAAAACAGACCAAAACAGAAAGACGCGCCATTTCGATGATATTCTCGGGGAAATTAAGGAAACATTTTTACTTCATCGCAGTATGTCTAGTTGCCTTGGTGGTTTGCATTTTGAACTTACAGGAGATGACGTAACAGAGTGTCTTGGCGGTGCAGCAGATATAAAGGATACTGATTTGGAACAGAATTACGAAACATACTGTGATCCCAGATTGAATTATACCCAAAGTATGGAGATGGCTTTTCTCATTTCGGATTTGGTCAATCGCAGGCAGGTATAAGGAGAGAGTGATGAAATTAAAAAAATCAACAGTCGAAAAAAATAGTTTTTTTATTCCCGCTGGCGATGTAATTTTTGAAGAGAATGATCCAGGCACCGAGATGTATCTCATAATCAGCGGAGATGTTGAGATCTACCGCAAAGCAAAAAATTCTCAAAAAGTGCTGATGGTGCTTAAACCGGGTGCGATCTTTGGTGAAATGGCGCTGGTAGATAAGCTGCCGCGAAGCGCGTCCGCACGAGCCAAGACAGACACGCAATTGATGGTAATTCGAGATTCTCAATGGGAGCAGATTTTTATTCAAAATTCAGAGTTCTCTGTCAATGTGGTAAAAATTCTTTCTCGTCGGCTCAGAGAAGCAAACCGTATCATTTCTGATTTACTGACCAAAGATAAATCCAAGCAGGTTTTCGGTGGCATTATTGAGTATAGCCGCAATTTTAGTCAAAAAACATTCAAGGGATATATTATTGATGTAGATATATTCGTGGAATGGGCAGTTTCTCATATAGGAATCGACCGAGATGAGATCCTGAATATTCTTTCTCATTTAACCAACGAGAAAATATTAGAGGAGGGGACTAGTCATCCGAATAGTCTCATCTATGATCCCAAAATTCAGAATATCCGTTAGAATGGATCGATTTTTGGGGCTATAATGAAACCAAACTGGATTAAAGTACCTCCGATTCCTGGAAGTTACCGTTCTTTGTTGAAATGGGGCGATCCATCAGTCATGAAACATCCAACCCCACGGTTGTATGAATTTCTCAAGATGACTTTTGCAATGGAAGATGCTGATTTTCAAAAGCCGATTAATCCGGGAGATGAAGCAATTGAAAAAGTTTTACCTGTAAATCTGAAAAAAAGCGCTATTTCTTTTTTTAGGACGTTACTTGGCGAAGAAAATATTTTAACTGACTCTTTCTCAAGAATTAAAGCATCGTATGGAAAATCTACTATCGATGCCTGGAGATTGCGTGACAAAAGAGTTGAGCATGTACCTGACGTGGTATTAAGACCGCGAAATGCGGAAGATGTGCAGCAGATTGTTTCCTTTGCATCTAGAAATAAAATTGCAATCTATCCCGTCGGCGGCAGATCTTCTGTCACAGCGGCATTCGAAGCTGTCAAAAAAGGAATTGCTCTGGATATGACGGCTTTTATGAACAGGGTTTTGGATTTTGATGAGCAAAATCAGACAATCACAGTTGAGCCAGGAATGTATGGTCCGGAATTGGAAAAAATATTACAGCAGTCTAGGAAGCTGTTTCTAACCAAGCATGATTACACCTGTGGGCACTTTCCACAATCTTTTGAATTTTCTACTGTTGGAGGTTGGGTAGCCACATTTAGTTCAGGTCAGCAATCGACATACTACGGTGATTTCCGAGATATGGTTGTTGCTCAGTCATACGTCACACCCATAGGCCGATTTCAAACCAAGGGGTTTCCTGCCAGCGCAACCGGGCCTGATTTGAACCATATTTTTATAGGTAGTGAAGGAACTTTTGGTGTTCTTGTGGCGATTACGATCAAAATATTTCGACACCAACCAGAAGGAACACGGCGATTTAGTTTTATGTTTCGAGATTGGCAAAGTGCTTTGACTGCGGTTCGTGAGGTGTCACAGGCGCAGGCAGGCTTACCCTCTCTATTCCGCTTATCCGATGCAGAGGAAACAGCCATTGCCTTAAAATTATATGGGATCGAAGGGACTTTGATAGACTTTTATTTGAAAACCAGAGGTTATTCATCAGGGGCGAGGTGCCTTGTGCTTGGTCAGGTTGATGGCAACACCAGAATTACCAAAACAGTACGCCGCAACATTAGCCATATTTGTAAAAAAAATGGTGGCTTGAGTACTACTGGTTATGTTGTAGAAAAATGGGAAAAGGGTAGATTTAAGGATCCTTACCTGCGGGAGGATTTGCAGGATTATGGAATCATAATTGATACCCTGGAATGCAGTGTAAGCTGGTCAAATTTGCAGCAGGTGCACACCCAGGTGCGGCGCTATGTAAAAAAGAGAGAGCAGACGATTCTAATGAGCCATGCTTCTCATTTTTATGCTCAGGGTACAAATCTCTATTTTATCTATATAGGCCGTTTTCAAGATGAAACTGAGTATCTGGATTTTCAAAAGGGTATCGTGGATACAATGATCAAAGCTGGAGGTTCCATCAGTCATCATCATGGTATCGGCAAGATGTTTGCGCCCTGGCTGGAAGAATTTTTAGGAAGTCATGAGCTGCAATTGTTAAAATCTATTAAAAATTATCTTGATCCAAACTTAATAATGAATCCTGGTGGGACATTGGCTTTGGACTCTAACTTTCTTTTTCCGAAGAAAAAAAAATAGAAATTCGTAAATTTTATTTTATCAGGTTAAGTGTTGAGAGAATTGTTTGATCAAACACCTTTTTGATTTCTTGTTTTTTTTTGAAGTGAAGGCTTCTGTTTGGGTAGCATGGAGTCCTTTGTAAAAAGCTGCTCTTTTAGATCGACGGTGACTGTACCCTTGAAGGTACGAATGGATTTCTGAAAAAACATATGGTTAGGGATATGGATTAAACCAAGATCTTGCTCTAAGATGGTATAAATCATATTTAAATTCACTACGCGACCCTTCAATCCCGTTGTGCTGGTTGGCTCCATGATTTCAATTTCATCTCCGATCTGGAATGGTTGAAATATTAGTAATAACAGGGTGCAAAGCATATTGCTTAACACAGACCAGAGCGCAATAAAACCTACTGCAATCATAGCTAGAATGGCTGATATCATTGTCCAGATATTGGATATGGAAAAGCCAAGCTGGGCGAGAATAAGTAAGGAGAGAAGAATCAAGATGCTCCAGCGACCCAGAATATACGACAATGTTACCAGCGGTTGAGACAAGGCTTTCTTCTGTTCTAATTTTTTCACTCCTTTCTTAAGAAGTATATGAGCCAGTTTTCCCAAAAGGAGCAATATGGCAATGATGAGAGCATTATGAAAAATTTTAATTAACAGCTCTGGCTTTATCTGCTTGAATAAAGTTAATAATTCCATGCATTGATCTTTCGCTATTTTTTTCTGTCTTTTGCATCCTTAGAACGAAGTGCTTTAATTTGAGGCATGGCTTCCTTGGCTGCAATGTATCCTTGTTCTACATAATAGTGATAAGGTTTAAGATTCGCAACCGAATATTTATTGACATCTGGTACAATGTAGACATCTTCCATCTCTTGAAAGGGTCGGTAGGCGTGTCCTATAAGAATTTGTTTTAGCTGGCCGAATAGCGGCATAAATCCGGAAATCTGGCTATAGGGTAGCATTCCACCTGTAATCACGTTGACACCAATGATCCTATCTGCACCCTGCTCTTTCAGGAATTTGGTCGGTACAATTTCTGTCATACCACCATCTCCGAGAGCGGTGTCGCGATAGGGAAAAGGTTTGAAAACAATGGGGACAGACAATGATGCATGTACAGCTTCAATAGGGCTTAAATCTCGTGGGCAGATCGTTTTTCCTGTGGAGTAATCAAACGAGATGGGGAAAAAAGGAATATTTAAATCCGTCCAATCTGGGTTGCCGATGATAGAACGAAGAAGTTTTGGTACTTTTTCCGTGGTGTAAATCCAATGGTTGCCCGGTCTAAGTGTAATCATATCTTTCCATCGGATTTTTGAGGCAATGGAATCAATTTTTTGTAAGGGTACACCTGCAGCATATAGAATACCTACCAGAGCTCCTGCGCTGGCACCGGAAAGCATATCAGGTTTGAATTGATGTTCTTCAAAGGCTTTGAGGGCGCCAATATGAGCCATTCCATGGGCTGCCCCACCGCTTAGGGCGAGTCCAATTGTAGGTGCTTTACGTTTATTAAAAAATGGAGATAGCATGGAATTAGCCTCCTTCGATTCGAAAGAAAAAATAGTTAACCGCGAAGAGAGTGCGTTTTACACTTTCTGGCGTAATTGTCCGAACAGGCTTGGTCTCCCATGGCTTTGCCTAGGGATATACAATTTTCTTTTGGGTGTGGCCGCGAAAAAAGTAAAGAAGAAACTGGCATTGTGCATCTCTTTTTTACTTTTATCAATTTTTTACGTCAATCATGTTCATTCCTTGCAGCTCTCTGATTGCCGCGAATTGACCCAAAAAAAGGTTTTCGGAATAACAAATTTCTTTCCAATGTGTAAGCGCCTCTATAACTATAAAACAGGGAAAGCTTCTTATAAACCTTATCAGATACCGATTGTTCACTCTCAAAATTTTCAGATACCGCAAGGCAAGATAGTATTTTATGCAAATCAGTTTTCTCGAGGCAATGTAATTCTGGGAGAAGTAGAGCTTGCATCGAATCATGACCAAGAGTGCTCTGTTTCGCTAATTTCCCCTAACAAAGATATAGACTTTCATAAGCAGAACAAGGTTCATTCTGTATTGTTTGCTATTGACCCAGATTTTAATGGGCATACTTATTCTGTTTCCCTTCGCTTTCGATGCGGTAAAAATGTTCGTTCGAAAACAGTTGTTTTATCATTACGCGATCGTGCTTTCCCGGTTCTGAAGGTAAAGCTGCAATTGGGAAAATATGCGGATCGCTCATATCTTGCGGATAAGCCCGAGTTACTACAGAAAATTGCAGAGCAAAATATTCGGATTAACTCTGTCTGGTCCCGTTTAAGCGATCCTGTTAGGCAATTTGGAGTAAGCCATCCGCGATCTGTGCACAGGGTAACATCCTCTTTTTATATGCAGCGAAGCAGACTGGTGTATAATCAGGGAAAGCTTGTAGGCTCTGCTTCCTCAAGGCACTATGGGGTTGATCTTTGGGGAGATGTGGGTGAACCTGTATTTGCGATGCTGCGTGGAAGGGTAGCCCTAGCCGAAGAGATGTATTATCAAGGAAAATATATCATAATTGATCATGGTCAGGGGGTTTTTTCGGAGTATATGCATCTGGATGCCATTCATGTTAAGAAAGATGATATTGTAGAGCCAGGTCAAAGGATTGGTGCTACCGGAAAGACAGGAATGGTAATGGGAGCACATCTCCATATTGGCTTGCGCATACGAGGTATGTTTGCTGACCCGTTAAGTCTGGTTGGCTTACCTATTCGCTGAAGCATTTTTGTATATTTTTAATAATTTGGGGAGCCTGCCATTGAATAATCTGGTTCAAAACCCATTGCGGAACATGAGTGATACCAGGGTTGAATTTTACCCTATATTGGATTAAAGTTGCATCTCCTGTCTGCAGGAGAGTGTAGGAACCATCATTCATGGGAATGGTGCCGTTGATCCTTGTCCAAGAAATGATATATCTGGTGTGATCATGAGTTAATTGAAGTATCTGCCAACGATCTTCAAAAGGCCAGGGATAATCTATTTTATAGTACGCTTCAAATTTATTTCTCCCAATTTTTTTTGATCGGTACTCCAATATTTCTCTTGTGTGAGTACAATTGGCTCCATCTTGGCTGGTCATTTTTTTCCAGACCTCCTCTCTGGGTCTCTTTACAAAACCGGAGACCTTTAAAATTCCATAATTGTGTTCTTTATTTACCTCAAGATGGGTATGGATCGAATCGTAGTTTTGGCCAAAGAGAGGATTTAGCAGAAGCAGGTAAAAAAAAATGAGAAGAGGATAATATGTTTGGATCATATTGTTTTATGACCAAAAAGGGTGTGGATATCTGATTCCCCAAACGAATACGCTGCGTTGCAAAAATCGCAACGTACCTCGATGCTTCCCTGCTCTTTTAAAATCTGCCTGGCTTCCTCTACGCCAAGGGAAAGAATGATTTTGCCAATTGTGGCTCGAGAGCAGCTACACTGAAAACGCAGATTTTCCTCTTGAAAGAAATGAATTGGTTCGTCAGGAAAAATATAGGCGATCAGAGCTGATAAACTAGCAAAGGCTTCAGTCTGTTTGGCTTCCGGTATAGATTCTATTTTTTTCTGAAGTGATAACCAGATATCCTCACTAAAGGGATTCAATTCTTCTTGATCTGTCTCTGGCATTTGTTGCAGGAAAAGACCCAGAGAAAAATTTGAGTCTATTTGGTTTATCAATTTGGTATTTAGCTGTTCGGATTGTAAAAAATAACCTTCCACAGTTTTTGATAAAGATTCTGCGCTGGCATTGACCATGCCCTGATACCGGTGTTCGCCTTCTGGCTCGATGGATATCAGAAGTTGTGCGTCGGCGCTTCGTTCTGCGTAGGAATATGATTCCAGGCATTCAACTTTTGCCATAGCTCTCAGGGTACGGTTACTTCTTGATTGAGAAAGAAGAAGAGGGAGACATTTGCTATTTCTTAGTTCAAGGCTGATAGACCCGTCAAATTTAAGAATCGAAGCCATGAGCGCATTGGCCGCCATAGCTTCGCCTATCAAGTTATCTATTTCTGTAGGATAGGCGTGACCCTGGCATGAGTCTTTCCATGCTTTATGGAGAATTACGGCAGCTCCCCGTATGGGATAGCGAACAAAGAGGAAACGCTGAAGAGAATCAAACATCATCGGTTTTTCCTGTTTTATTGTAAAGAAAGTGTACTTTGGCCATGCCTAAAACCCAATAAGCTGAATTTGCCGTTTGCATGAAATACGGCATGCTGCCCTGTCAAATCCGGTACTCCTCACATCCTGTGAGTCGAAAAACCAATTTATTTTAGGTATAGTAAAGAAACAATTTGGATCTTTCTTGACCTAATATCCAGCTTGCAAAGCACTTTTTCCAAAATAAGATCTAAAATAGCAATCATAGAAAACCGGAGATGATGATGAGCGAACAGAATTCGATTGTTATAGCCGAGGAAATTTTACCAGATATCCTTACGATCATACCCTTGTCTCAAAGACCCATTTTTCCCGGTATGATGATCCCGTTGGTATTATCAGGGGAAAAAATGACAGCCATCGCACGGGAAATCCTGGAAAAGCAAAATCATATCGGTGGGGTTGTGCTGCTTGAGAATGCGCATGACGGACCCTATGAGACCAGGGATTTATACAAGGTGGGAACAGCCGTTAAAGTACTAAAAGTTATCCATACGGATGAGAACTCTTTGCAACTATTAGTGACAGTGTTGAATCGCTTTACTTTGGATAAGGTACATTCCGAAGATCCATTCCTGGTCTGGAGGGTTGTCCACCATTACGAAGAATCCAAAAAGCAGAATGAGGAGATGAAGGCCTATTCCCTTGCTATAATCTCCGCTGTTAAAGAGTTGATTCAGTCAAACTCCTTGTTTCAGGAAGAGCTAAAACTTTTTTTAAATCGATTTTCCATAGAAGATCCAGGTAAGCTTGCTGACTTTGTGGCATCGATGACCACTGCGCATTCCCGCGATATCCAGGAAATTTTGGAGACCTTTTCAGTAAAAAAAAGGGTGGAGAAGGTTCTATTTTTACTTAAAAAAGAGATCGAGCTAAGCAAAATTCAGCAAAAAATTTCACGTCAAATTGAAGAAAAAATCTCAAAGCAGCAGAAAGAATTTTTCCTGAAAGAGCAGTTAAAGCAGATAAAAAAAGAGCTTGGACTGGAAAAGGACGAGAAGACGGCGGAGATAGAGAAGTTTACAGATAGAATTAAGCATCTGAAACTTTCGGAAGAGGCGCAGCAAAAAGTAGACGAAGAAATCAACAAGTTGAGACTGCTGGAGCCCCATTCGGCTGAATATGGCGTGAGCAGGAATTATCTGGATTGGATTACAATTCTACCCTGGGGTAAACACTCTCAGGACAATTATGATATCCAAAGAGCCCGTAAGGTTTTAGATCGAGACCATTATGGCCTTGACGATGTCAAAGAGCGTATTCTTGAGTTTATTAGCACGGGAAAAATGAAGGGTAGTATAGCTGGCTCCATTATCTGTTTTGTAGGGCCTCCAGGTGTGGGGAAAACTTCAATCGGCAAATCTGTGGCCGAGGCATTGAATCGAAAATTTTTTCGTTTCTCTCTGGGTGGTATGAGAGACGAAGCGGAAATCAAGGGACACCGTAGGACCTACATTGGGGCGATGCCAGGAAAAATTATACAAAGCTTAAAGCTTGTTGGTGTTGCAAATCCTGTTATTATGCTAGATGAAATTGATAAAATTGGTATGAGTTTTCAGGGTGATCCTGCTTCAGCCCTACTGGAGGTTTTAGATCCAGAGCAAAATATGAATTTTCTTGATCATTATATTGATTTGCGTTTTGATCTTTCTCAGATTCTGTTTATAGCTACAGCAAATCAGCTGGATACCATTCCTCGACCTTTATTGGATAGAATGGAGATAATCAAACTATCCGGTTATATACTTGAAGAGAAAATTCAAATCGCCAAAAAGTATCTAATTCCAAAGCAGATTGCAGATCATGGCTTAAACAGGAAAATGATCCAAATTGATACCAAGTCTCTGCCACTTATCATTGAAGGTTATGCCCGCGAGGCCGGTGTTAGAAGTTTAGAGACTCAGATCCGCAAGATAATGCGAAAAGCGACCAGGCATTTTGCTGAAGGCAAGATTGATCCCATCACCGTTGTGGATTCGAACCTTATCTCATTTTTAGGCAAGGTTCGATTTACCGATGACACATTATATCATAAAAAAATTGCCGGAGTGGTTCTCGGCCTGGCGTGGACCAGCATGGGGGGTGCAACTTTATATATCGAAGCCACTGCCATTCCCGCAAAAACCAAGGGATTTCGGCAAACGGGTCAATTGGGAGATGTGATGCGGGAGTCCACGGAGATCGCTTACACATATATCAGTTCTAAAGTTGGCCAATATGGCATAGAAACAGAATTTTTTGATAAGCATTTTATCCATTTGCATGTACCAGCCGGGGCTACGCCAAAGGATGGGCCATCAGCAGGTATTACGATGGCTACAGCCTTATATTCACTGGCAAAGCAGAAGCCTGTTCGTTCTCATGTGGCCATGACCGGCGAGTTAACAATAACAGGGAAAGTGCTTCCTATTGGTGGAGTCAAAGAGAAGACAATTGCTGCTAAAAGGGCTAAAGTAAAAGATATTCTTTTTCCACTGGAAAACGAGAAAGATTATCAGGAGTTACCGGCCTATATAAAAAAGGGGCTAAAAGCCCATTTTGTGAACTATTTTGAAGAGGTTCTTGCGGTTGTTTTTTGAAAATTATAATTTCTATTCAAAAAGAGAGACGAGATTGTGCTGACGCCGGTATTTTTCCCGCTGATCGATATATGCTGGATTGAGCGGGAAAACCAATCGCACAATAGTCTGTTTGCTGTTTTTATAAATTCTGTAGGTATTAGGGTCAAGACCCAATCCGCGTAGTATGGAAACGGTAAGGGCGATGCCAAGGCCAGCTCCTTCGCTTAGGTCCAAACCATTTTCCAGATAGGTTAAAAAGTTAGTATTTTCCATGGCCGCATGAAATTTTTTTCGAACGCGCACCTCTTCTTCGGATGTCATAGGAGCGTTGTTAATTATCTTAAATATGATTGCGTCACTACTATGCTCAACGGCAAGTTCAGCGAAGAATCCCCGCTTTTTACTTTCAGGAATAAAAATTGACAGCTTATCTTCCTGAACTATTTTTTCAAACAAATTCATACCTTTTTTGTATGCGCTCTCATTTTGTATGTCTAGATTGTTTTGTAAAAAAAATGCCCTTTTTAAGTTTGCTTTGATGCTATTATGCAAAGATTCGCGCAAAGAGGAGAGAAAAAATTTTTTCAGGTGCAGGATGTTGTATTTTTGGGTGAGTTGAGAAATGATAAAGGCAAGAATGGAGCTGGCATTTTGACCTAAGTAGGTTATGCGTAAACGGAATGATTTGCCTTCCTGGAGAAATATTTCAATTTTTTTTTCGAGTTCGCTATTTGCTAATGAGTGCATTCATTCACCAGGGAGGCCGATATGAGATTCTTTCAGTTACAATATCGGCCTCTGGGAAAAAGGAAATTAGAAGGCAAGGCCAAAAACAGTTCCGATTCCAAATCCTCTGTTTGTGTCAAGGGCATCGAGGTAAAGAATGTCAATCTTCCAGTGCATCGCGCTTCCTAAACCCCGTAAGATATCCAGACGCAATCCTGTGTTGAAAACACCTCGATCCCAGGCATTGGCACCAAAGGCGTGGTCACTGTAGGAAAAATTTCCATATTCCACGATCCAGTTTACAAATCCCTGGAACACAGATGGTAAAAGGGACATATTAAAGCCAATACCAAAATCGATATATTTGTCATCCTGTTCCCGAAAGGTTTTCCCGATGGTAAAAGAGGTCTCTGCTGGCATACCGAGCCAGGTACCCTGGTTAGTTACAGCCAGATAGATCTGGTAGGATGTTGTCTCATTTCCTTCCCCATGCTGCAAGCTTTGATAATTACCGCCAATAGCCAGCGAGGAGCCTGATTCTGAATAATTTTTGTTCCAAGGAAAGAAACGCAGCTTGGTGTGGAAAATGGTATCTTCATGATTTTCTATCTGGGTATCATAGGTTCCACCAATTTCCCATTTGTTAAAAAGGGTAACAGATGCTTTAGGCAAATAGTTGCCATCCTGGTCATCAATATAGTGTACGCCAAAATTCAGGCCGAATTGACCTGTTTCCCATCCGACTCGGGCTGTAGGAATCGATATTAGACCCGTTGCTCCTCCCAGGGTCATTGAGCGCATCGGAGCCGAAGAGTAAGATGGGAGAGACAGAACCAATAGACCAGCTATCAGAGTGGTTAGGTAGAGAACTTTCTTCATAGATACTTCCTTTTCTTTATAAAATTAACCATGTTTTTATAATAAGTTTTTTCTTAAAAATGATCCAGTAAAAAATAGAGAAAGGGGAAAAAATGGTTCGGAAAATTACGTAGTGAATCTGGAATGTTATGATTCTGTTGGTGCATCCATCTTGACATGATTCAAGTATTGTGATACATCTGTTTGAGAAACGCCAAGGGGAGCAATTAATATGGTTATAAATTATGATAAAATCAGGGTATTAACTGAAATTTTTGAAGCATCCTTACCACGATACACCAGCTATCCGACTGCGCCGGATTGGCAAGATTGTCAGCCGGATTTGGCGGAATCCTTGATTCAAATTTCGGGGAGCAAGCAGAGAAAGCTCTCCTTGTATGTTCATATCCCCTTTTGTGAGAGTCGTTGCTATTTTTGCGGCTGTAACACGATTATTTCTAAGGATATTACCAAGGCCGATCCTTATCTTGCTCACTTGGCAAAGGAGGTAGAGGGCGTTTCCAGGATTTGGCATGATAGCCGTCTACAATCAGAGCAGCCCTCTTCAGATACGCAAGAGGTGTTTCAGGTTCATTTCGGGGGGGGGACGCCAACTTTCTTGAATGCTCCAAGAATGCGTCAGGTGGATGGAATTCTGAAAAATAATTTTACCTTTGCGGAAGCTGTATCGCTTGAGTACTCAATAGAGATTGATCCAGCAGTAACCACTGAGCACCATTTGGAAGCCTGTAAAGAAATGGGAGTTAATCGGTTGTCATTTGGCATACAGGATTTTCATGAGGAGATACTGGAAGCAGTCAACCGCCCCCAGAAAGAGAAGGATGTGACGGCTCTGTATCAACGGGCAAGAGATCTACAATTTGAGGGAGTTAATTTTGATCTGATTTATGGTTTGCCTGGCCAGAATCTGGAAAACTGGGAAGAGACGATTCAAAAAGTTATTGCACTAAAGCCAAACAGAATTGCTTTATTCAGTTATGCTCATGTCCCCTGGGTAAAACCTCATCAAAAGGTTTTAGAAAAGCAAAAATTTTTGACTGGATTTCCCAAATTTGAACTATTTTTACGTGCCCTTGAGCTTCTAACGGATAATGGTTATGACTATATCGGATTAGATCATTTTGCTCTGTCAACAGACTCTCTCTCTAGAGCTCGTCTGGAGAAAAGGTTGCACCGTAATTTTCAGGGATACACCACACGAGGAGATCTTGATCTTTTTGCATTTGGCGTAACTTCCATTAGCGGCAGCGCCGAAGGATTTTGGCAAAATCCCCGGGAGCTGCCTGATTATTATAAAGAGACTATCCAGGGCAAAATTCCAGTTATCCGGGGACATCGAAGCACCCAGGAAGATCTTTACAGAAAGAAGTTAATCCTCGATATTTTGTGTCATGGAGAGTATTATAAGCAGGATCAGCAGAAATTTTTATCAGATATCCTTTATCAGGAAGAGGAGTTTCTAACTTTTTTAAATTATGGATTGCTTGAGGAGACGCCCGATGCCTTTTCCTTGACGATAGAAGGTCAATTATTTGCGCGAAATATTGCTTCTATTTTTGATGCCTATCTGTTAAAACGCAAAGAGGAAAAGCAGCAAAATATTTTTTCTAAAACGATTTAATGGAGATAAAAAACGAATGTTATTTGATGTTATTGTTGTCGGAGCTGGAATCAGCGGATTATCTGCGGCTCTCTCATTAAAGCAAAAAGGGTTTGCCATTGCTATTTTGGAAAAAGAACCTCAGGTGGGTGGAAAAATCCAGACATTTCAGGATAGCGCAGGAGTGTCCGAGTTTGGACCGGATACATTTTTGCATAAAAGCCCTCAATTGATGCAAGTCATTTCCCATCTTGGTTTGCATGACAGGCTGCTGGCATCATCTGAATCAGCCAAGAAGCGGTATATTTTCCTGAAAAAGAGGGTGGTCGCTCTGCCGATCGGATTGAAGCAGTTTCTTTTCTCATCTTTTCTGCCGTGGTACGGAAAGATTCGATTGGCGCTGGAACCCTGGCAAAAGAGCGGCCCATCAGACAGTGAAAGTGTGGCTGATTTTTTTCAAAGGAGAATGGGTCGTGCTGCTGTAGAAAACCTATTTGATCCTTTTGTAACAGGTATTTATGCGGGCGATGTCAATAAGTTAGGCGCTAAGGAAAATTTTTCGGGTTTTGTGGCGGTGGAGAAGCGCTATGGCTCATTGTTTCAATTTATGGCTCGGGCAATGAAGAGGCTTGCGAAAAGAAAAAAGCAAGGTTTCAAACGTAAAAGCGGGATGTTTTCCTTTCCAAATGGGTTGCGCGAGCTTCGTGATGCATTGCAGAAGCAATTGGGGGATGATCTGTTTATTGGGATGAATGTAGATGAAGTTCGCCGGGAGAAAAAAGGTTGGTTGGTAAGTTGCCTTGATTCTAACGGCAAAAATCGCAAATTTTCAGCAAAAACCATCCTCTTTGCTATTCCAGCTAAGGAGCTTTCCTCTCTTCTTGTAAAATATGATAGGGAACTTTCCGATGCATTAAATGAGATTGTGTATGCGCCGGTTAGTACAGGTACTCTGTTTTACAAGCCAGAGGATGTCGTACAAGAGTTAGATGGTTTTGGTTTCCTAATACCGCGAAAACAGAAAGTGGACTTGCTCGGATCCATCTGGCATGGCTCTCTGTTCCCTGCTCACGTTGCATCTCCCTTGCAGGCGTTGCGTTTCTATCTGGGTGGTGATACAGCGCCCCAGCTTGCCCATTTGTCTAAAGAGAAAACCATTGAGATTGTAAATCGTGATCTTGTGAAGTGCGGTATTATACGGGATCAGGCAAAACCTGAGGCTGTCCATTTTCACAGCGATCATGCGGCCATACCGCAATACTATTGTGGCCATAGCCAGATTGTAGCCAGGGTCGAAGCCAGACTGCAAACACTTCCGGGGATATTTCTCGGTGGAAATTATTTGAGAGGGGTCTCCTTAAATGACTGTGTTGCAGAAAGCAATAGACAGATCTTTCGTATAAGCAGGTATTTACAGAAAAATGAATGAGAGTGCCGAAAAAGAAAGCGATGCCGTGGAGCCGGATTTTTGACGTCCCGACTACAGGATGCAGGAGGTGCAGCATTTGCCATGGAGGGCAGAAATGCTGCCATGGCAAAATCGACATTATAACACTCCTCACCTCCTGTGAGTCGAAAACCAATTTATTTTGGGAATAATATATGGAAAAATATGATAATCCGATTCAGCATTTCCGTATCTGGTATGATGAAGCTATGGCAAATCAAGAGATCGAAGATGCCTCGGCTATGATTCTGGCAACAGCGACCAGGCAGGGAGTGCCTTCAGCACGCGCTGTCTTATTAAAAGCTTTTGATGATCAGGGATTTGTTTTTTATACAAATTATGAGAGCCAGAAAGGTCAAGAACTGTTGGAGAATCCAAAGGCCGCCCTCTGTTTTTACTGGGATACTCTTGGCAAACAGATTCGCATCGAGGGTGATGTTGAAAAAGTGACAGAAAAAGAGGCAGATGATTATTTTGCCTCCAGGCACTGGCAGAGCAAAGTTGGCGCCTGGGCCTCTATGCAATCTCGGCCTCTACAAGGACGGTTTGAACTTGAGGCTCGAGTCGCGAAATATTCTGCAAAATTTGCATTTGGTAAGATTCCCAGACCTCCCTATTGGTCAGGATTTCGCGTCATACCAATCAAGATGGAGTTTTGGAAGAACGGAGCATTCCGATTGCATGAGAGGTTAGTGTATTCAAGGGAGGATTCAAGATGGGGAGTTCGCATTCTTTATCCATGATCCCATGGAGTGATCGTGAGTCAAGACCTCGAATCGTTTTTAATATGGCTATGACATTGGATGGAAAGTCCGTGCTGGATACCGGTCAATGGCATGGGTTGTGTTCCAGGGCTGACAGAGAAAAAATGGATGCTCTTCGCTCCCAGGCTGATATGATTCTAGTTGGCGCGGCAAGCCTGCGGGCTGATAATGCACTTCTGTATGATCGGCGTAACCCTGATGATGGTAGGCACCCACGTCCTGTGATTTTGTCTGGGGAAAAGGGAATAGATCCATTATGGAAGGTTTGGCAAAGACCACATCCTCCTGCGGTTTTGGTTCATCCAGGCGAGGATCTTGGGATAAAAGCTCCTCTAACTTGGATCGGTCAGGAGCCGGAAAGGCTGACCTGGAAGGGATGGGATGAATTGCCGACGCTTTTATCCTTTTTGCATTCTAACTATCATTGCCGTTTATTGCTGGTCGAGGGTGGACCCACAATAAATGGTCATTTTTTTTTGAGAAAATTGGTGGATGAGTTTTTTGTTACGATTGTTCCTTATCAGATAGGTGGTTCGGGAAGTGGACCAATAGCAAATTATCTCAAACAGGATATCTTGGATTTTTATCTGCAATCCTGTGATGTAGTGCAGTCAGAAATCTTTCTGCACTACAAAAGGCAGGTTCATTAATGCGAATCCTCTCTTAAAAAATTGCATACCCTCTCAGCCTCTTCTTTGCTACCAATGATCAGTGGTGTTCGTTGGTGCAGGGATTCTGGTTTGATATCGAGGATTCTCTGTTTTCCATTACTTGCCATTCCTCCGGCTTGCTCAGCGATAAATGCCAATGGATTTGCCTCGTACAGCAGTCGGAGCTTTCCATTCGGGCTTTTTGTGGTTGGAGGATAGACAAAGATCCCTCCTTTCAATAAGGTGCGATGAAAATCTGCGACCAATGAGCCAACATAGCGAGCAGAATAAGGCCCATTTTTTTCATCTTTGACATAAGCGAGCCAATTTTTTACACCATTTGGAAAGGATTGGTAATTGCCTTCATTGATACTAAAAATTTTACTTTTTGAGGGAATTTTTTTATACTCATCCACAAGGATATAGGTGCCAATATCCGGATCTAAGGTAAAAATGTGCACACCATGGCCTGTTGTGTAAACCAGCTCAGTGCTTGGGCCATAGATAACATACCCCCCGGCTAACTGCTTATAGCCGCACTGAAGAATATCCGTTTCCTGCTTTTCTTGATTTTGGGGTTGACCTAATATGGAAAAAATAGTTCCCACTGAGATATTCACATCAATATTGGAGGAACCATCCAGCGGATCAAATATGACGATGTATTTCCCTCCTTCCAGCGAATTATGGAGAAGTATTGCCTCCTGATTCTCTTCAGAAGCGATCATGCTGACCATGTTACGGTAGTTTAAACACCGTATAATCGTGTCGTCTGCATATCGGTCAAGTTTTTGTACAAGCTCCCCTTGGACGTTGATTGTTCCCGTATCTCCATATACATCTTTCAGGCCTGCCCTGCGCACCTCATTCGCAATAAAACGAGTAGCTAGGGTAATTCCTGTTAAAAGCAAAGAAAAGTCGCCAGTGGCAGATGGGTGCTTCCTTTGCTGTTCCAGAATATGCTGCTGAACGGTTACATAAGGTTTCACAAATTTTTTCCTTTATTCTGCAATTGATTTGGCAAAAATGGATGAACTTTTCTTCCACAAGCGACCTGCAAAGGATTGCTTACCGTACTGTGCTTTGGTATTGCAGGCAGAATTTCCGCTTAATTGCATAGAGATCCCACCCCATACAGGTTATCATGAATTTAGCCATGAAAAACGCTATACCCTTTATCTATCCTTAACTTGGAAGAGGCTCATCGTTTCTTAGTAAAAGGGAAAAATGTTTCATTTTTATGCAAGGATTTTTCCGGTTGCAGTTGTGGGCATTCCATAATATTGTGAAAGTGAGATTGTCATAAAACCATTAAAGTATTGACACTAAAGGAAAGCCCTACCAAAAAGAAAATGGTTTTCCCTACGGCATCGCTTCCTTTTTGAATTTTTATTATCGGAAGCGATA
>DYNZ01000003.1:31918-128673 GCA_020720805.1 Leptospira biflexa
CATCGCTTCCTTTTTGAATTTTTATTATCGGAAGCGATACAAAGACGCATCGCCATGGGAAACCAAATCTGCACTCGCAGGGTCTCGCAGGGCCTCGGAAAGGTCTTGTGCCGAATTTCGCGCAAGCGAAAAATTCGGAAGTTTGGATAACGAAGCTTGTGCTAAGCAAGGTCGAAGCACGAGAAAGTGCGAAAAGCACTTTCTTCGCAGTATAAGTAGATGCAAATAATTCTAGCGCATCCCATTGGCATCCGGAGGATTTTATGATCAAGAATTACGATCCCCAGCATATTCGCAATATTGCAATCATTGGCCATAATAAAACAGGGAAAACCTCTTTGACAGAAGCCCTTCTCTTCATGGGTGGAGCAATTCCTAAAAAGGGGAGCATAGAAGAAAAAAATACCGTTTCTGATTTTCTGCAAGAGGAAAAAGAGAGAGGTATCTCGATTCACAGCTCGGTGCTTTATGTGGAGAGTGAGGATGTAAAGGTTAATATCATCGATACGCCAGGAATGTCCGATTTTTCGGGGGATGTGCGTGCTTCCTTGCGGGTTTGCGAGGGTGTCATTGTTCTGGTGGATGCTGTCGAAGGCATGGAGATGGAGACAGAAAAGATATGGAGATATGCGGATGAATACCACATTCCTCGTGTTGTCTTTATCAACAAAATGGACAAAGAGAAGGCTAATTTTTTTAAGGTAGTGGATGAGTTACAGGCAAGGTTTGAGATACCGGTCATTCCAATAGAAATCCCTATTGGGGAAGGAGTCGATTTTCAGGGGGTTGTAGATCTTGTTCGCATGAAGGCGGTGTATCCGATAGCGGGGGGACATAATGTCAAATTGGAAGAGATTCCCGCATCTCTTCAGAGTAAAGCCTTAGAGTACAGGCAGAAATTGGCCGAAGCAGTTGCCGAATCCGACGATCGATTGATCGAAAAATACCTAGCAGGTGAAGCTTTGACCCAGGATGAGGTGGAAGCTGGATTAAAAGATGTCATGAAAAATTTTAAGGTAATCCCGGTTCTCTGCGGATCAGCAATAAAAAATATTGGAGTCGCGACTTTACTGCGCAATATTGTGCATGAGGCACCATCCCCAATTTTTAATCCTTCCGTTATGGGGATAGACCCGGTTGCCAAGGATGATATTATTGAAAGAAAGGTTAGTTTGGAGGAGCCCTTTTCAGGGTTTGTGTTTAAGACAACACAGGACCAATATTCAGGAAAGATCAGCTATATCAGGGTTCGCTCGGGTGTTTTGCGTAAAGGTGATGAGATATTTAACCCAAATATCCTAAAAAGAGAGAAAATCGCTCATCTCTATTTCATAAATGGTAAAGAACTTGTAGAAACGGATAGAATTGTCGCCGGAGGAATTGGAGTCATTCTAAAATTAGAGGATACAAGGACGGGGCACACGCTCTGCGATCCAGACAAACCGATTATACTAAGTGCCTTACGTTTGCCAAAACCGGTGTATAGTTTGGCGGTGCGCGCCCTTAACAAAACCGATGAAGAGAAGTTGTTTACCTATCTCCAAAGAGCAGCCGAGGAGGATCCTACGTTTCTCGTTGCCTTCAATTCTGAAACTCGGGAAACTGTGATGTCCGGTATGGGCGAATACCAATTGCGACTGGTACTGGAGAGTATTGAAAAGAAATATAAAATTTCAGCGGAAACTTCGTTTCCTAAAATTGCCTATAGAGAGACAATTTTAGCGAATTCAGAATCCCGCTACAAACACAAGAAGCAGTCAGGTGGACATGGACAATATGGAGAGGTGGTCATTCGCATGCAGCCTCTGGCTCGGGGAGAGGGTTTTCGTTTTCAGGATAAAATAGTCGGAGGCGTTATCCCTAAGCAATATATTCCAGGCGTACTAAAAGGGTTGGAAGAGGCCTTGTTGGAGGGAACATTAGCCGGATATTTGGTACAGGATATTGAAATCTCTCTTGTCGATGGTTCTCACCATTCCGTAGATTCTTCGGAGTACTCATTTAAGATGGCAGCTATAGGCGCTTTCCGAGATGCCATGGCAAAAGCAAAACCTGTTCTGTTAGAGCCTATCATGCGTGTCCGTATTAATACAGAGAAAGATTTTCTCGGAGATATTCTAGGAGATTTAAATGGTCGTCGCTCAAAAGTTTTGGGTATGAGCGAGGTAGATTCTAGTGGAGGCTCTGGGATTTCTGGTTCAACGGTCGTGGAAGCGGATGTTCCACATTCTGAGATGCTAAATTATGCCATTAGCCTGCGTTCGATGACATCAGGCAAGGCCAGTTTTGAAATGGAGTTCTCGCATTATGAGGTTTTGCAAGGCAGGCTTGCCGCTGACGCGATAGCCAAAAATAAGGTTGAAGTATAAAAATCGTGGTTCGATTCGCTGATTTCATTTGGAATTTTTTTTGAGACCAGAGCATGTTATCCATTCAAAGCAAAATTGATTTTTTGCAAACATTAGATCAGTTGAAAAATTTGGTATTAGAATGGCATAATTTGGAAGATATACCTGCAAATCATACCAAAAAGAGTAGGTTATGGCGTCAGATTATAACAGAGTTCAGTCCATTTATGTATCTTTTCCCCAAGTATCGATTTGCAGCTTCGGAGGATAGTTGTTCAGATTTTTATATTTTTGCCATGAACCGTCTAGATTATATTCTACAAAAAGCAGGCTCCGCGCCTGGGCACTTTTCTTTTTACATTCTAAAATCATTCAAATTTTTATATTTTCAGTTTGTTCGTGATAAGCAGCGAGAGCTGCAACAACAGCCCGTTGAATTCCAGGAAAATGAGATTCGGGAAACTGCCGAATACCACTCCCAAAATGTATATAGTGGAGAAGTTTGGGAAAATTTTATTTATCAAAATCAGATTTCCATTCCGGCCAGCGAAAGTGAGTCATTTATTTTTTCTCAAACAACCGCTACATCGTCGGTTACTTATGAAAAAATTCACGAAATTATGGCAACGTTAACTGGAGTTGAGAAAGCGACGATTTGCTTGTACTATGGCTTCCCGCTCCAAAGTCAGGATGTATGTAAAATTTTTGACAAATCAGAATCGGATGCACTCGGTAAGTATTTAACAATTTTGCGTGATCTGCAAATGAAAAAAGAACAGGATGCAAAGAACCGCCAGAAAATTCTTGAAAAGCTTCAGTATTTTAAGGTAAAGCACAATAGAACAGGATTGTCTGAAAGGGATAGCAGTGAAAGGGAGAGGTTAATCAGAGAGTATCACTCGTTTACGCCGGATTATACCCTCCGTGAAATCGCCAGTTTTTTAGGATTATCCAAATCATCCGTTCATAGAATTTTACAGAAAATGCAAGATCTGTTACGAGAACAGATGCAAAAGGTCAGGAGTTAACAGGTGCAGGATTATCACATACCAGAAGAGGAACTCCAGGAAGCTGCTGAGAAATTTTTTTCAAAGTCTGATTCGCAAGAGTTTTTATTGGGAGAGTCTATCCAGCAACATTTGAGAGGTTGCAACCTCTGCTTTCAGATGTTACAAGAATATATAATGGATTTATCCTCTCTTTATCAGGCATACGAGAGTATAAAAAAATCCAAACAATTTGATAATAGACAAAAACCGATTTATGAAACTGTATTTGCTGTGTTCAAATCAGGGTATCAGATGCTTTCCAGTACAATTGCCGCGAGTCATGTATCATTCCTGCCGGCGTACCGATCCGAAAAGGGCGAGGATCGCAATCTATTGGAAAAAATTGACTCGGTTTTGGAGTACCAGGGTATTTTTTATAGTAGAAGTATCCGTATTAACATACAACGGAAAATCGAGATCAGTTTTCATTTTTTGCCTACTGTTGTGCATAAAATATCATTCTTTGTTCATGCTGGGGATCAACGGCGTTTGCTGGCAGAGCAAGAGGCAATGCGCGCCGACCTTTCCTTTGAATTTTTTTTACCAGACAAAGAGATCGATTCTCTTTCTGTGGTATTCAATAAAGATGCAAATATTGAAACAATCTTCCTAAAAAATGGCGAATAAAATTCTTATAGTTGGACTTGGCAATCCAGATAAAAAATATCTTGATACTCCGCATAACGCCGGCTTTCTGCTTCTTGATTATTTGGCAAGCGCATGGAACGTTTCTTTGGTTGAAAAAAAATTTCAAGGCCTTTGGGGGCAGGCAGAGGTAAATCAGGCAAAAGTTTTTTTAATGAAACCTTTAACCTATATGAATTTGAGCGGACAGGCCGTAATGCCTTTTATGCAGTTTCTTGAATTGTCTTCTGCGCGAATTTGGGTGGCTCATGATGAAGTGGATATCGAACTAGGCCTTTGGAATCTAAAATCCGGGGGCGGGCATCGCGGCCATAACGGTATTCGGGATATTATTGCGAAAACTGGCAGCGCAGATTTTGTACGGTTTAGAATTGGAGTTGGTAGGCCAGAACACCCTGATCTGGCAGGATACCTTTTGACTCGAATGTCAGAAAATTTAAAACAAAAAATGTCTGGCGTTTTTTTTGAGATTCAAAAAAAAATGGAAGAGATGCTTTTATAGCCCACATAAATTGGAAAATTCGACAATTATTATTAATGCAGATAGTGCAGAGCTGTGCCGGAAGCATCAGAAAGTGATAAGAGCACAACCAATGCAATTTAACAGGTTAGGGTAAAAGGGGAGGATTTTGGAAGAGTAAAAGAGATGACCAGTTTGAAGGATGGTCATTTCTCTGCTTCAAGCGCAATTGTGTCTGGTGCATAGATGCAAGAACTGTCTGCCGTCTCAATTTTCGATAAAAAGCAGAGACAAATATTGCCATATTTTTATCAGAGTTTTTCAAACTGATAATGTACTGACCGAACCCTGTCTGATGCATTAAATTGGAAAGATAACATCTCATCAAAACTGAGGAAGTGGCCTGGGTAGGCCAATTGACGTTGGAAAAGAATGCCATGCTTCGTTCGGCTCTCCTGGTGTTCCAGATATCTCGGAAATATAATTTATCGTTTTGAGGCTCTTCATCACTAAGCCAAAAGAAAGAGTCCTCAGGTTGTTGATAACGAATCTCCCCAGGTAGGGCAATATGCCATATCTTTCCGGAGAGCAGAATATCAGTCAGACTTGCTTTTGTTATATCATCGTCGGTAAGAATGGTTTTATTTTGGAATAGGTTTTGTATTAAATCCACTTCGGTCGCTGTGTGGCTTTGGTTGGTGATGATTTTACTATTGCTAGGTGCGAAGGCAGCACTTAGATTCCATTCTAAGGGATATTGCAGGTTTTGCATAGATATGAAATGGAATAAGCTGTGAATATGGTAGATTACATATTCGTCTATTAAATATTTTTCTTGGCTGAGCATCAATGATGCGAAAGGGAAAAAGGTAAGATCAGAAGATGATAGGAAACCGATATTTTTTATTTTTTCTTTTTGAAGCGTTTCCTGGATCCCTGTAAGTAAAATTTTTGTTAACTCCTGCATCTCTTTATCTGCAAAGGTTTTTGTGGAATCCTTAATAGCGGGCAATACAGAATTAATTTTGGAAAGAATAATCGCATACTCTTCTTTTATAGGGAAAAAGGAAATTTGTTCATGGCTTAGATAAACACCAAACAATTTGTTTTCAACTTTTTGAAAATAAACGACAGCGTGGTCCGGATTCATGGACTTAAAAGCATTACTAAAATTTTTTTCCTGAAGTAGCATGGCTATAGGAGAGGAGGTGGTATTTATTTCGTTCTGTTTCTTCATCTCCTGAATATAGCGATGTCGGGTGACAAACTGCTGCGATAAATCTGTGGCCGTATTTTGATAGTAGTAGGTATCATTGGCAAGATTTGTGACTTTAACAGAGCTTCGTATTTGACTGAAACTGATATTGTGGAATTGGGCAATAAATTCAGATTTCAGTTTGATGGCAAAATCGGATTCCTGTGATTGTGTCTTTTGGGCAGTAACTGGGTAAGGTAACATCTGCAATCGTTTCAGTGATTCGGAAAAGAGCACAAACTGGACAGGTTTCTTGTGTTTTTCAAAAATATGTGATGCAAATGTAACTGTTTTTTCCATGAAATGGGGTGGAAAGGGAAAGAAAAGAACCGAATACCAGTGCATGGTGTCTTTATCGTGAGCATAGACCTGAAAAACATCGATGAGGTTTTTCCAGAAGGTGGGGAAATTATAAGAAAACAATCTTGCTTCTGCGATTTTGTCTACCCATTGTAGGTATTGAAATTGGGGAGCATGGTTGTGATAGTAGCGATTCAAATTAAGATCTCTCTGCATCATGGCATTTTTACCAGATTTGAGAGATTGCAGTAGTTGTATTTTATAGGATATCAATTGAAGATGTTCCAAACTGTTTTTTTGTGCCTCTGTTGATGCCTGGAGTAGATAAGCTTTGGATTCAAGTTCGTTTCCCTGGTAGAGTAGGATTAATGCCATCAATAGTTTGGCGCGAATGCGTATATCGGAAATTATTTTTTTGTCTGTCTCGATAATTTCTTTTAGATAGGCTATGGTTTTCTCATGATCTTTTTGGAAAAAAGATGTCATGCTCAAAAGATAATAGATGTACTCCTTGGAAAAGGTATAGGGAAACAGAGGATCAAAATGGGTTGAGCCAAAGGATATATTCGCTTTTAATATGTTTTTTAGTAAATTTTGATACACGGATTCGGCTTTTTCATACTTGCCGGCTAAAAAATAGGAGTGACCAATAAGCGCTTCATTTACCAGAAAAGGGAATTGGCTTTCTTCAAGAATTTTTTTGTTTTTATGTAAGGCAACAAATGCCTGGTCGTATAACCCGTTATCGAGATACAATCGTGCCTGCTGATTGTAAAAAATAGTGGCAATTTCTCTGTTGTCCTGAAGTAATTTTTCGTGATGGGATTCCATTTGCGATAGGATTTTGTAGAGTTGGTGGAATCCGCCAAGATGCACATACACCTGTATCAGGCTGGCAATGCTGCTTTGAAGTAAATGCTGCTTTTTATTGGAAAAAACAAGTTCAACATATTTTTTACTAATGTCAGAATAAAGATTCATTAACTGCGGTGTACGGTTTGTGCTATGAATTAGAGCATAAAATTTGCCAATTCTCTGAAATCTTTGAAGTTGATCATCAAGGTCATCGAGGAGATTGTATTTTTGCAAATGATCCTGAATTTTGACTTCCGTAAAAATTAAATCGTGATATGCAGTCTGAGTTTGAGCCTTTTCATAAAAATCTGAGTAATCAAGTAGGATGTAGAGTTGAAATAGGGCGAATTTTTTCTGATCAAGTTTGGAAAAATAGGAATTAGAAAGCTGATATAGGCGAATGGCCTCTCTGAATTGCAGATGCTTTTTGGAGTGTTGTGCTGCAAAAAAATAGAAAAGAAAAAAATCTTCTGCCATTAAGCTATCAGATTTAGCATATTTCAGGCTGAAGCCAAGCTTTTGGTAAATTGATGGGGGCAGATTTTGATCACCTTGTACTTCGGCAATCCGTGCTTTTAGCAGCAGGAGGTGAAAAGAGATTCGCTGTTCTTTGCTTGTTCCAGAGTTTACGTTGAATCTTTGTAGGGTTGCATTAGTTAATAGCTCTTGGATCTGCCTGGGAAGCTGCTGGGGGTTTGAAACTTCAATCTGATGGTTCAGAGATTTTAGTGTAGTAAAAAGGTCAAATCCCTGTTGCTGAGCGAGCGCACTTTGGGAAAAATTTAAAAATAGTAGTGCAAGAGTTATTTGCCAAATGAGCCATCGGTTTTTGTGTATGCCTGGATTAATTACTCTTTTTCTGAATTCATTCATGCTTGCTCTCAGGCACATTATCCTTGATTCTCAGCAATCTCTGTCTCTTTTCAGAAAATGAAGAAATTATCCATTTTGCAATCTAATTTTTTATTTTAAGCCGGAATAGGGAGATTTTTCCTGGATTCCAGAAAGGTCTTTTGATGAATCGAGATTTTTTTATTGCGTTAGACTTTTCCACCAGCGCAGAGGCGATATCTCTTGTAAAGATGCTTCCGACGGAGCATCTTTATTATAAAATTGGTATGGAGTTATTTTTTCGTGAAGGCGAACGTATTTTGTATACTTTGGCTGAAGCAGGGAAGAGAGTATTTCTTGATCTAAAGCTTTATGATATTCCAAATACTGTTTCCAGAGCCATCGCATCCCTGGCGGCCTACCCTTTTTATATGGTAAATGTTCATCTACTGGGAGGCGAGATGATGGTCAGGGAGGCGCTTGTTGCCGCTCACCATTTGTCCTTTCAACCTAGAGTCATAGGTGTAACGATATTGACTTCCTATGATATAGATGCGCTAGCTGCGATATTCCCGGGAAATGAAAGAATTTTACCTGAAGAGTGGGCGCGCTATCTTGCCGTTCAGGGCAAACAATGGGGAATTGAGGGCGTTGTATGTTCACCCCATGAGGCTGCTTTAATTAAAGAAAGCTGTGGTAATGATTTTCTAACCGTAACTCCGGGAATCCGGTTTAGCGATGAGAAAGCTCATGATCAGAAGAGAGTCGCGACACCGGAGCGTGCGCGTAGAGAGGGGTGTGATTTCCCTGTGGTGGGTCGCGCTATAACCGAGGATTTCTCCAAGGCGGAGTCCAATTACGAGAGATTTCTTTTTGCCTGGAATGTATGATGTACTCCTTCTATACTATCTTATTTGCCTGTTTGCTTTTCGCTCTACGATTGATAGCCCTTTTTCATAGGAACGTCGGCCTGATTTTCTGCATGCGGAGAAATGTATTCGAAAAAAGTCAAGCGCTGCGAATTCAATTTCCAAACCATAAGCTAATGATTTTTCATGGGGCGTCAGTCGGCGAATTGATGCAGCTCCTGCCTGTTGCGCAGGCCTGGAGTAAGGAAAAGCCTCGCCAGGAAAAGATCCTATTTTTGTTTACCTTTTTTTCGCCCTCGGCGTTGCCGTTCACGGCCAAATGGGAGGAGGAGGGGTTATATCATTTCTTGCCTCTTCCCCTGGATTGCCCCAAAACGATAAAGAGGTGGCTTTCAATACTAAAGCCAACCCTTTTTTTGACAGCGAGTTATGAGATATGGCCTAATCTGTTTCGCTCCCTGAGGCAAGCGAGGGTGCCAAGTGGGATTATCTCCGCTTTGCATCGCGAAAACTCAGGACAGTTTACCGGGTGGTACTCCTGGTTTTTTCGAGAGGTTTTACGGGAATTGTCCTTTGTGGATGCTGTAGATTCCCAGCATCAGCGCCGTTTTCAGGATTTTATCAATTCAACTATTCCCGTCTTTGCATCGGGAGATTCTCGTTGTGATTATATTGCGCAGCAGATGAAAATGCAAAAAACAAAAAATCAATCTGAGGATAGGTTGTTGCTGCAGGAGCAATTTCACTCCTGGTACAGAAAGATAAAAACAAAGAGGCGCATATTAATATTGGCCAGCACCTATGCTTCCTGTGAGCAGGTTATTTTCCCCCAGCTTCCTGAGTTGCTGGTAAAGTTTCCACAGTTAAATGTTATCGTTGTTCCCCATAAAATCGACAGGCCGCGAATCGATGAGGTTCGTCAATCCCTGAACCAGCTTCAGATCTCTTTTTGTAGTTTGCATCAACCTGAATCCGGGTTTACTCGTGTATTTATTGTCGATGCACTTGGGATTTTGCTGCATCTGTATCGGTATGCTCACCTTGTTTTTGTTGGCGGGAGTTTTCACTATCGCATCCATAATGTGTATGAACCAGCCGCACACGGTGCAGCGCTGGCGTTTGGACCCAAAAATAAAAATTCTCCGGAGGCGCAACGGCTTATCCAGGCGGGCGGAGCCAGAGAGGTGGGCTCTGGAGAAGAATTTTTTCAGTGGGTACATGATCTGATGCGGGATTCCCAAATGGTTCGTTCCTTAGGGCAAAAAAATCAATTGGAGTTTCGGAAAAATCTGGGAGCATCAGAAAAAATGGTTCGGAATATAAAAAGTTTACAGATTTAATGCAAATTATCATGAACTATCCTAATCTGCCACTCAAAGCACGGATTCGCCAATTGGCTTTCCAATTTGGTTTTTCGGCCATGGGGGTTTCAGATATCGCAGAAGTTCCACGTTTGCCTGAATTTGACCAATGGCTGGATAGGAAATTGTATGGAGATATGACATGGCTGCTTCGGCATCGGCAGCTTCGCCGCGATCCGCGTCATCTGTTTGCAGATGTTAAGAGCGTGATTAGCTTTGCATTGCCTTATGCGAAATTGGCGAGCTCGTCTTCGTATTCTATTGCCGCGTATGCCCGGTATTATAGCTACCATGAGGCCATTTTTTCTGCACTAACAGAGATTCTGACCCAACTAAAGGGAGAATTTCCCGAAATTCACGGACGTGTCATAGTGGATTCTGCACCTCTTGATGAGAGAGCGTGGGCCGCAAAGTCAGGATTGGGTTTTATTGGTAAAAATAATCTTTTAATAACAGAACGGAACGGTTCTTATGTTTTATTAGGCGAATTGCTGATCAATCAAGAGCTGGAATCAGATTCGCAACAGAACCCCATGCAGGTAAATTGTGCCAACTGCGATGCCTGCATCCGCGCTTGTCCGACAGGCGCTCTCCAAGCCTATGAATTGAATGCCGCACTTTGCATCTCCCATAGGACGATCGAAAGGAAGCAAAAGAGGCTTGAGGGCGATGAACCGCAGGTATATGGTTGGGTTTTTGGCTGTGATCAATGTCTGCTTGCTTGCCCCTATAACCACATGGCTCACCACACATCACTGGAAATTCATCCACTATTTCAAAACATCCAGGATGAGGGATCCAGTTTTGCAGACTATTTTAATGATGTCTCAGAAGTGGATTTTCATCAAAAATTCGAACATTCGGAACTATTGCGCAGCGGTTATCGAAAAATTTTGGAAAATATCCAGATTGTAAAGAGGCAATCCATAGGGCAACAGGCTGACAGTTCCGGCTTTTTCCTAGCAAAAGGAGAGAAAAGCGGCTTTTGGGCCTCTTTGAATTAATTCTTGACATCGACCTTACCGAAAATGTTTTTGTTACCTTTTCAGATACCCTAAGGGCAGGAAATCAACAACAAGAGCGCGTTAGATCGCAGCTGATTTGATTGTTATAACAATGATATTTATAATTATAGATTAATCGGGAGTATTTAAGGTGAAACGTACATTTCAACCGAGTAAGTTAAAACGGAAAAAAACTCATGGATTCCGCAGCCGGATGGCTACAGCCAATGGTCGATTGGTTTTATCTCGTCGTAGAGCAAAAGGCCGTTACAAATTAACCGTTTCTGATGAAAAGAGTTACAAAAGAATTGGATAAATATTGATTTTAGGAAGATTACACCAATATTGAGATTATTGGACAGAGAAAGGAAAGAAGCAGAAGAGTAGGAATCATTCGCCAGCGGGTAAACTGGAATCTGTTCTTGCGTAAGAGCTGGCTATAACGGTAATATTAGAATCCGTTAGATTTGGATCGGATTAAATTGATAAAGTGGCAAAAACTAGAACCTACTCTATACTTAAAAGTAAAAAGCAAATTCAAAATCTTTTTCAGGATGGGGAACAGTTATTTCATCAGGGTATTTTTTGTAAATTTCATGTACGTCAGGCTCCATTGGATACGCCTCTGCAAGGCATCATACATCAGCAAAAATACCAAAATAGCATAGTTAGAACAGAAACAGATCGGTTTGACCAAGATTCCCATGAGAATACGAGCCAGAAAAGGGTGTTGGATGTATCCTATTTTGTTTCTGTTTCTAAAAAGATTCCGACAAAGGTTTTGCGAAACCGCCTGAAAAGAGTGATACGGGCTCATCTTGATGTTGTGCATGAGCCATTTTTTAAGGATTTGGAAAGCCGGGGATACAGTGCCCCTGCTTTGGATATAGCCTGGATTGCGAATGGTAAATTTTTGGATTTTTCATATCCGGAAAGAAATGCGATCATGCAGAATTTGTTGAAAAGAGTTTTGCGTATGTTGGCGCAAAACTCCTCAAGCAAATACCAGCATCCAATAGTATAGAGACGATTCGTTTATGTTAAAAAAAATGGGGAAAGGGTTTCTGTGCGGATTGTTGTATCTGCTTTCCCTTTTTTTTATCAGTTTAGTAAAATTTTACTCTGTATTCATCTCACCTCTCTTACCTGCTTCTTGTCGCTACACTCCAAGCTGTTCTCAGTATATGATCGAGGCTATACGCAAATGGGGTCCTTTTTATGGGATTTTTTTGGGTAGCCGACGCATTCTGAGCTGCAACCCCTGGGGCGGGAGTGGGCATGACCCAGTTCCGGAACCGCCGGGGCGTCATTGGTATTCCATGTTGCATCAGGATCGTAATTGATTTTGCTCCTTCTCCGTCTTGATCTCTTTGAAGTGTATTCAATCGCAAGGTAGCGTTATCATTAGAATTATGAAAAATTTCAGGAAGGAAGCGTAATACGCTATGGATAAAAAAATAGTCATTGCAATCGTTCTATCCGTCATCATCTGGCTGGGTTATTTTTGGATTTTTCCGCCGCCAAAACAGGAAAATATCGATAAGGGGAAAGCAGACGCTAAGGAGCAGGTAAAAACCAAAGAGGTAAATTCAAAAATAACTGATACGCAGCAAGTAAAGAAAAATATAAAAAATGTAGAGGCTTTGCTGCAAAAGCAGGGAAGAAAAAAAGCCGGATTGACCGGTTTTGAGATTGATGAGATCTGGCTAAAAAAGAACCAAATTCCTGGTCAATCTGCCATTACGATGGAGACAGATATGTATCAGGTTCGTTTCCTCTCGGCTGGTGCTCAGGTTGATAGTTTTCGGTATAAAAAATATAAGGAAAAGGATGGAAAACCTGTTGAGCTGGTAATACAAAGCAAACACTACCACGCTCCGAAAAGTTGGCCTTTTGCTTTTGATCTAAAAACAACCGATGACTCTTTTCTCTCAGAAGCAAAATTTATGGATTCGCTCCCTTTTGTCTTAAAGAGGTCAGAAGAAAAGAATAGCACAGTAATGACAGCTGCAATTCAGGGGCGATTGGATGGAAGCCTGGTTTTGCTGGAGAAGATTTTTCGTTTTCAAAAAGATAAGAATTATTTTGAGTTAGAGCTGCGCATTTCCAATCTCGACAAGAAAAACTTTGTGGGTCCATTCGAAAACGCCACTCTACAAATTGGTCACCTGGTTGGTCCCGATATTGACCTTGAGGATCCCTATAATCCAATGAAATTTGGGTACCAGGCTGCTGGTAATTTTCATACTTTGGATAAGCAAGGAGGGTTTTTTTCTGATAAACCACCAGCCCTAACCAAAGCCCCTGAAACAAATATTCAAATGGCCGCTCTCCACTCTCGCTATTTTTTACTAAGCGTGGTACCAATGCAACCTTTCCGGAAAATTTGGGGCGATACACGTCCTGCAACCGCTTTTCAATTGGGAGGTTTCCTGTCAAAGGTAGAACTGTCGCCAGGTGAGGTTTATCAAAACCGCTTCTTTGTTTATGCCGGGGAGAAAGAAAAGGATATTTTACAAAGCTTTGTAGCGGATATTTCCAAAGCAGGGTATAAAGGCGAAGGATTAGCTGATGCTCTAAAGGAAACTATTGATGTTCACTGGTCCATTGAGATTGTTCGGGATTTACTGGTTAAGCTCCTGCTACTTTTAAACTCGCTTTTTCACAATTATGGACTTTCGATCATTGCTTTTGCGATTATAACTAAGTTAATTTTTTGGCCTTTAAACCAAAAAAGCGCAGATTCCATGAAAAAAATGTCTGATCTTGCACCTCAGATGAAGGATCTCCGTGAAAAATATAAGGATAATCCTGCTGAAATGAATAAGCGCACCATGGAGCTCTACCGGAAGAATAAGGTGAATCCTGCATCAGGATGTTTGCCGATTTTGATTCAGCTTCCGTTTTTTATAGCCCTTTATAGCGCTCTTTCCAATAGCGCAATATTGTGGAATGCTCCATTTTATGGATGGATTCAGGATTTGTCGATTCCAGATACTGTGGGGCATTTGCCGCAACAGTTGGGAGGAATTTCGATCAATATTTTGCCAATAATCATGATCATTACCCAATTTTTTCAGCAAAAACTGACAACCCCTACGACTGCGGATCCAAACCAGAAGCGGATGATGTACCTGATGCCTGTACTTCTCATTTTCATTTTTTGGCAAATGCCCTCTGGATTGGTTTTGTACTGGAGCGTTCAGAACGTGCTCGCGATTGGACAGCAGGTATACACGAACCATAAAGGGAAAAAATTGGCAAATGCCTGAGGCAAACATCCAAGGGAGGATAGTTTATGAAAGTTGTAGAAATTGAAGGTAAGACAATTGAGATAGCCAAGAAAAAGGCTGTTGAACTTTTTAACCTGGATCTCAATGAGATGCGGGTTGAGATTATTGATGAAGGGAAAAGCGGAATTTTCGGTCTGGGAACTTCCCGTCCAGCCAAAATCAGGGTTTTTTATAATGACCTGACATCAAATGTAACAGAATCGTTAAAGGAGTTTCTTGATACCCTTTTAAAAAAGATGGACTTTGATGGATCGGTTTATGAAATCAAGGAAGGAAAGAATAAGGTCTATATTGAATTGCGCAGTAAAAATTCTGCTTTGATTATTGGTAAACGCGGAAAAACCCTTGAGGCTATCCAGTTGCTCTGTAATATGTACATTTCCCATATAAATAGCGCATTAGCCAGCAAGAGAATTATTATTGATATCGAAAATTACCGACGCAAGCGCGAGAGTGCCTTATCTCGGCTCGCAAAAATTTCAGCTCAAAGTGTAATTAAGTCCGGAAAACCAAAGTTATTGGAACCCATGAATCCATTTGAACGTAGGTTGATTCATCTGTCTCTTCAAAATGATAATCGAGTAGCAACTGTAAGCGAAGGCAATGGTATTTATAAAAGGGTCCGTATCGAACCACGTCAAAAGTAAATTTTTATGAAGCCTGCATCTCGTAGCCAGGATACCATTTGCGCTCCAGCCACCCCCGCCGGGCGGGGGGCTGTTTCAATGATCCGCATCTCCGGCTCCCGTACCAGAGAAATCCTTACCCAGATTTTTTCAGTAACAAAAATTGAAATCCGAAAGGCGACCTATGGCCATATTTTAGGACCGAAAGGGAAAATTGATGATGTAATTTTGGTATTTTATGGCGCCAAGCGTAGTTTTACCACAGAGGACATGGCAGAAATTTTTTGCCATGGCAATCCGGTGATTGTCAGAGAAATTATTGATCTGTTAACCTCTCTTGGGGTCCGCCCTGCTGAAAAGGGAGAGTTTACGGAGCGGGCCTTTCTTGGTGGCAGAATCGACCTGACCCAGGCAGAAGCAGTCGACGCATTAATCCGGGCACAAAGCCGTAGCGAGTATAGAATTTGGTTAAAGCAGTCGAGCGGGTTTTTTCGGGAAAAAATTTACTCACTAAGAGAGCGGATGATCGATTTATTGGCTGATATAGAAGCGGAAATTGATTTTGCCGATGCTGAGGAGGTTTTCGTCAGACTGGAAGAGAAGGTTGATTATGCTGGTGAGATAAACGAATTCGTTCAAAAAATTTTACGGTATGGGCGATTGGGAGATAAAATTCGGGAAGGGGTACAGGTTGTGATAGCTGGAGAGCCGAATGTTGGCAAATCCAGCATTATGAATCTTTTGTTAAATGAGGAGCGATCTATTGTAACAGATATTCCGGGTACGACACGCGATATTGTGTCGGGATCTATCGAGATTGGTGCCCATATTTTTTTTCTTATGG
The DNA here is from genome assembly GCA_020720805.1 of Leptospira biflexa. Taxonomy (GTDB): domain Bacteria; phylum Spirochaetota; class DYNZ01; order DYNZ01; family DYNZ01; genus DYNZ01. The sequence goes on from DYNZ01000003.1 coordinate 47,659, forward strand.
ATACAGCTGGATTGCGCGAAAGCTTAGAACCTGTAGAAAAAATTGGTATCGAGCGAACCTTCAGCGCTCTGGAGCGCGCAGACGTTGTCCTTTATGTTGTTGATGGATCTCAAGTTATTGATTCTAGCCTGAATCGAATGAGTGCCAACTTTCATCAGAAAAGGCATATCATTTTAATAAACAAAATGGATCTGGTACTTGAAGATCAGCATTCTTCTATTCGGGATACCTTTCAAACTATGTTTCCTGGAACCACATTTATCTTTTTTTCTGCGACATCCGGAATGGGTATTCCCGAATTGGAGAGATTTTTATCTGAAACTGCTGAATTACCGGAAGAGGATAGAGAAGAAATCGTAATGGTTCAGGAACGTGTTAAAAATTTACTACTGCTTATCCAGGAAAAGGTCGATGAATTTATCAACCTAAGCCAGAATCAATCTCCTCAGGAGATCCAGGCAATTCCTCTTCGAGAAGCAATCCAGTATCTCGGGGAAATAAGCGGTAGAATCGGCAATGAGGAAATATTAGGTTCCATTTTTCGTCGGTTTTGCATTGGTAAATAGATTTCATCCAGCAGAGGTGGGGATGGTTTATTATGGCGAATAATCATGTGGTAGAAAAGGGCAGCGGCTTTTTCCTAAAGGATGAAACAAGGAAAGTGGTTCTCTGGAAGCTCATTGGTGGTATAACTGCATTTTGGATGATAATGCAGATCATTGATTATACTTACTGGCTGCTCTATTAATGACTACGTGAGATCCTTTGCCGCCGTAGAAGGAAAAAACAAATTATGGCTAATCATCAGCAAGGTGCAGATTCTCCGGAAAGAGCAATCGTTAAGCATAGATCACAGAGAAAATTTCAGAATATTTTGGATATTGCTCAGGTTCTTTATATAATACGGAATCATCTGAAGGGAAAGAATCTGTTTTTTAAAGGATACCCTCAGGATTATACAACAAATATCTATAATATTATTGATGACTCCGTAATTGAGATCGAGGTTCCGGCTATTATAAAAATCGAACCTCAAATGACCATCTATGCAATTCTTAATAAATTTGTGGAGATTGATCTATCCTATAAAGAGCGGCTAAGCAACGATCGCTATCTCTTTTTGATTGTCGGGTCGAATATCGCCAAATCAAGCCGGGAAAATACCCGCATTCCGATGGAACCGGGCGATGCTTTTATAAACCATATAACGGCAAGTAAAAATATTATTAAAGCGGATAAATACAATATCCCCACCTCTGTGAAAGTCATCATGCATCAATTTCAGGCAGTTCTGGAAAGGAGGGCAGATGAGGTTTATATCTCTACTTTTGATGAGAAAGATCCCAAGCACCGTTTAATCCAGCGAAGCAACAAGATCTACTATATTCGAGATGCTCAGGATATCTCCTCCTTTGACCCGCTCAATGAAGATTTTATTGATATACGCGCCTATTTGCAAAATAATTTTGAGCAGGCTCAGCGTTACTATAAAAACCATGGGATTGTGTCAGAGATTCTATCATCCATTTTGTATGTTGATCTAAATCAGGATGCTATTCCCTTGGGAGTCATTCATTTGATTTCAAAGAGCAAACCCCTGGAAATTGAGCATGTCCTTGAAGCAAAAGAACTCTCATTTGAAATCGTCGATAGAATTCGAACAGCCAATACCATGGTAATCAACAAGCGGCAACCTGTCCTGGATATCGGACGCGGCGGTGCGAAGATCCTGATAACAGATTTTGAATTAGCTCAGGTTTTAGTACACCAGAGTGGATTTAGCTTTGATCTCTACTTTCGGTTTCAGGCGCCAATCACCCTATATGTAGAGATTCGATCACTACACTGGAATGAACAGAAGCATCTAACCCTTGGTGTGGTTTTTTCAGGACGCTCTTCACGTACAGAAGATATAAAAAGACTGCATGAATTTCTGGAACCTTTAGAAAAGGATGCCAAAAAAAGATTGCTTCAGGAGTAGCTGGCCGCGATTTAGTCGCTAGGGTTCAATACATTCATTACTGAGGAATCTATGAGCTATTCCCTTGATTTTCAACCAGGAAGTTATCTTTTACCTCAAGGTTTTATCAGCGCGGGTATCTCCGCTGGGATAAAAAAAAAGGCATCCCTGGATTTAGGTATTCTCCTCTCTGTCCCTAAAGCTGCAACTGCGGGCATGTTTACCAGCTCTCGGTTTCGGGGACATTGTATCGATATCTGTCGTGATCAATTGACCTCGAATCGCTACTCCTATGGATGCATTGTGAATTCTGGTAACTCGAATACCGCCACCGGGGCTTTAGGGCGCTCTCACTCGGAAAGAATGCGCCAGGCCTTAGCAGAGCAAATGCAACAATCGCCCGCTTGGAATGCAACGATTCAAGGAGCAGACCTGCTGATTTCCCATACGGGAGTCATCGGTTTTCCGCTGCCCATCGATAAGATCGAAGAAAGTATTCCTAATTTTTATCAATTTATGAACAGTACGAGCGCTGTTCAGGATTGCAATCAGGAATCCTTTGCACGGGCTATCATGACTACGGACACAAGACCAAAATCGGCCAGTGTTCTGGTAACAACAACCAAGGGACATTTTCGCCTTTCTGGGGTTGCCAAAGGCGCAGGGATGATTGCACCAAATATGGCTACAATGCTTTGCTATCTGAGTACGGATGCAAATTTAGCTCCTGAACTCCTGCAAGAGCTCCTGGAAAAGTCGGTGCAAAGGTCATTTAATAGCATCACGATTGACGGAGATATGAGTCCAGATGATTCGATCCTCCTCTTTGCCAATGGGGCCTCCCAGGTTAACATTATAGCTGGATCAGAGGAAGCGGAAGCTTTTGACAATGGGTTGCAGGAGTTAACTATGTATTTGGCAAAGGAGATTGTTCGGGATGGAGAGGGAGCCAATAAATTGGTGACAATTTCCGTATCTGGAGCTGCAACAGTCCAGCAAGCAAAGCAGGCTGCATTGACCATAGCAAATTCTATGTTGGTAAAGACAGCTTTTTTTGGCGAAGATGCAAATTGGGGGAGAATTTTAACTGCATTGGGTTATAGCGGAGTCCCTTACCAACAGGAGGATGTGCAGCTGTTTTTTGGCTCGTTTCAGCTCTGTCGCGACGGTCAAGGTCTCGCTTTTGACGAAGATGATCTTAAAAAATATCTATCCCAGGCCGAATTCGCAATCTTATTGAAAATAGGTAAGGGAGATGGTCAGGCTACGGTCTTTACTTCTGATCTTTCTTACGATTATGTAAAAATAAATGCAGATTACAGAAGTTGATTACTTTTTTGACTGGATCATGCCAGTTTCCAAAGCCTGATCCAGTAGATTGACATGGAAATCATCTTCATGATTTTTTAATAGAGTCCCCCTGTTCCCTTTTTTTTTTCCTCTTTTGGTTCATCCAGATTCTCAAAAATTTTTCTTCTTGCTTCATCGAATTTTCTGTCAATCATATCCTGCGTTAGCATAGATCCGCCAAGAAAGTCATCGTTTGCTGCCTTGTCTGTTTGTACTGAGTTCTCTTTATCAAGGGGCAAAGTAGTATCTTCTTCTCTTTTTTTTGTGAAATCTGGGGAAGCCTCTTTTTTCCGTGTCTTCAGACGAGATGGCCGTTCTGGCTCTGGCCTTTTTATTGCTGACCGAACATCATCTTCAATGTCAGTTTGCATCATCGATTCAGGAGGATTTTCGATGCGGAGTTCAAGAAATTTAATTCTTTCAGCCAGCATTATGTTAATTTGCTTTTCAATGGAAATCATGATAGGCGTAGAGTAGCTTTTCCCCTTTTTAAGCTGGGTTTCCAGCTTTTTTAGCTGTTTGATGTCATCATCGATCATCTCAATTCTTTTAACTACGTGGGCTACCTTCATCTGATTCTGCCTTTTAATTATAGATTAGACAAATAAATTTCTGCTACACTGCTGTAGTATTCTCCGTGTCAGAAAATGCAATAAAAAAAATGCAATGACTTTCGGGAAAAAACTACTTACGCAGGCTAATTTTATATTGCCCGTTATTCTTTTCAAGAGTAACACTCTCAAGGATAACAGGATCCAATGGTCGGGATTTCTCTCTAGTAAATGAGTAGGTCACCGCAACCTCTTCGATCTTGGCAAGGGTTTCAAATCCTTCAACGATTTCCCCAAATACGGTATATTTTCCATCAAGAAAACTGTGATTACCCAACATAATAAAAAACTGACTGCCTGCGCTGTTTATATCCTGCGCCCTTGCCATGGAAATAATTCCTCGTACATGGGGGATTTTGCTAAACTCTGCATCAATTTGGTAACCTGGGCCGCCTGTTCCATCATTGCCTGGATCGTTATCTCTTGTGAACAGATCGCCACCCTGTATCATAAAACCTTTGATAATACGGTGAAACTGGGTTCCATCAAAAAATCCGTTCACAGCCAATCTCTTGAAGTTCGCTGCATGTCTTGGAGCGATGTCAGGGTATAGCATGGCCTTCAAAATACCGTGATTTGTCTTTAAGACAAAGATGTCCTCTTCGGCAACAGCGGGAACAGGGCTTTTTTCAATTTTTTCAAGAATTGCTTTGATTTCTGGATGTTTTAGGGATCTGTCTGCCCATAAAGGAGCGCCGTTTTTTAACTTTCCTGTGAAAAGAAATGCGATGACGCCAATGGATAAAATAACGGCAATCATGATGATTATTTTTTTCTGCTTCATGGATTTATTCCTGGAAAAAGGTTATGGATCTATATCCTTCATAGAAATGGTTGGGTTTTTTTTCAACTAATCCAAATTCTCCTTGAAAATTATCAGGAGTATCAAAATTTTTTTTTATGCGTCTACTATTGTCTCCCCTTCATCAGATCTCTCTACGTGTTGAGCTATTGGCTGGTTTAAGTACCTTTCTGGCTTCGATGTATATTATTGTTGTGAATCCAGCGATTTTGCAGGAGGGCGGATTGCCCTTTTCGGCAGTCTTAACCGCAACAGTCATGGTAAGCAGTATCAGTACTATTTTAATGGGCATTCTGGCGAATAATCCTATCCTAATCGCTCCGGGAATGGGTTTGAATGCATTTTTTACCTACTCGGTGGTCATAGGAATGAAAATTCCAGCTGAGATTGCTTTGGGAATCGTATTCTGGTCAGGAATTCTTTTTGTTCTGTTGTCTCTCTTACCCGTGCGTCAATGGATTACGTCGGCAATTCCGGCCACTGTTCGCTACGGTGTTGCCGTCGGCATAGGGTTGTTTATTACATTGATAGGGTTTAGCAAGGCAGGCTTGTTGGTTTCTGACCCTGTTACATTTTTAAAAGCAGCTCCTTTGGGTATGCAACAATTGCATTTTTTCCTCGGTCTTTTTCTAATAGCATACCTTATTTTAAAGAAGATTCCAGGAGCGCTGGTGCTAGGAATTGGATTTACAACCTTAATTTCTTCTCTGAGGGATTTTAGCTATGAGAAATTTGCTGTCCAATCGATTTTTTCTATGCCAGACTTCTCGCTGATGGGGCATATAAATCTGGTCGATTCACTTCAATGGAGCTTGATTCCTGTGATGTTTACCTTTTTTTTCACAGATCTTTTTGATAGTATCTCCACTTTTATGGGAGTTGCTGAAGCTGGTAATCTTGTCGATGAACAGGGAGATCCCCGAAATCTGCGCCACTCACTTTTGGCAGATGCAGTTGCCACAGTTTTATCTGGTTTTTTTGGTACAAGTTCGGCTACAAGTTTTATTGAATCTGCGGCAGGCATCCATGAAGGGGGGCGTTCAGGCTGGACAGCAATTTTTGCTGGGCTTTTATTCCTTCCTTTTATGTTTTTATCTCCCCTGTTGGCCTTGATTCCACCCCATGCGACAGCAACAGCCTTGATCATCGTTGGTCTATTTATGATGCAGCCTACCCGCCTCATTCAATGGCACAATACACGGGAAGCCTTTCCGGCCTTTCTGGCTATTGTCTTGATTCCTTTCACCTACTCCATAACGAAGGGAATTATTTTTAGTCTTCTGGCATTTTCGGTGATGCAGTTGCTGCAGCGTGAAAAAATAGCTCCTATGCTTTTGGTTGTGGATCTGTTAGCGGTAGTGGCTTTAGCATTTGGGCTTATTTGACACTATCAACTCTTTGGCTAAGCCGTTCAATTTGCAGCATCATGTGGTTGTGCAGATGAGCTTTGGCCTGTTCTTCATCAAAGTCGGTTGAAATGATGATGGGTTCACCATATTCAACGAAAACTTTGGCAAAAAATTTTGGTACGATAAATCTATCCCAGGAAGAAAAAATCCATTTGCGACGGCAATCATAAGCAATGGGGATGACCGGAAGTTTACTTAACCTGGCAAGAGTGATCAGACCGTCATGCATTGTGTACATGGGACCTCGCGGACCATCAGGTGTTATGAGCGGATGAAAGTGCAGGGAAACATAACGTAATAATTTTTTTAGCGCGCGCGTGCCTCCGCGACTTGACGAACCTCTTGAGGTAAAACCGCCCCAGAGCTCTGTTGTTCTGGCAATTAATTCTCCATCATCGGATTCAGAAATGATGGCAAGAATATCATGCCCTTTGGTGGCTATATGCTGCCGGAGTGAGAATACACTATAAAGCAGCCGATTGTGCCAGATCCCTATGATAAATTGACCTGTTGGGTCATTGATAAGTTTGTTTGCCTCGGGATGAATGGATAGCTCCTCTTTGCTGGAGAAATAGATGAGCTCAACGAGAATTTTTAGCAATCGAGAGCCAAGGAAAAAGAAAATATTTTTTTTAAGGCTGACTTTTTTCCGGTTGATGGGATCTAAAAGCTCAGCCCGGGCTTGAATTTTTTCCCCTTTCGGCACGTGCGGAGGTATTGGGAATTTTCCCTTATATTTCCCTGTTTGTGATTGCATTCTAATTGCCTCTCCTGTTAGGATTCTGCATCAGGGGCGTCCTCTTCTCCGGAAGAGTCTGAGGATTTTACTGAGCGTTTTGGCTGGTTGTCTGAGAGAGTTGGGGGATTTTGTTCTATAGTGATTTTACTGTAGATGTATCTCTGCTTTTTTCTCTCCTTTATTTTTTCCATCTCTACCATGATGAGGCCATCTATGCAGTTGCCAAAGGATTCATCCACGCCAAAGTCAAAAAAACTGACCCCTTCATCTTCGCACAATTCTGTATATTGTTTGTAAAGGGTGGGAACGGTTGCTCCAAAATGCTTCAGGTTTTGTTTCAGATGTTTAAAGTCATCTTTATAGGATTCACCCGGAAAAATAGAATCGAAGTAGCTGGTTTTTTTGGGTGATAGGTAAAAACTATTTTTTGATTTTGCTAAGCTTTCTTTGGCGGAAAACCATTTTTTATAAAAATAGACCAGCATATCCTTGGCCTCCGGTATATAAGAAGGGCTTATTGTGACAGGACCGATCATAAATTTTATTTCAGGATGATGGGCTAAAAATGCGCCGATTCCGTGCCAAAGATAATCTAGAGCCGAGCTATTCCAGTATCTCTGCTGAACAAAACTTCTACCGAGCTCAATCGTTTCTGGAAGATATTTTTCAAATTGAGGGGTCAGGTCGAAAAGGCTACTGATATATAAACCATTTGTGCCTTTGGTCTCTAAAATTTCCTTGCAAATTCCCAATCTATAGGCGCCGACGATCTCTAGGGCTGATTCATCCCAAAGGACAAGATGCTTATAGTATTTGTCATACTCGTCCAGATCTCTTTTGTTTCCGGTCCCCTCTTCCATTTTGCGGAAGGTAATTTCGCGCAATCGAGAAATTTCGCGCATTGTTATGGGAAATTTAGGAAAATCGAGAAAAAAAATCATTTTTCCGTTCTCTGTCTTTCCCAATAAATTGCCTTGCAAAATCTCCTCTCGTAATTCTTTTCTGTTGACGGGATGTATGACGGTTTTCTCGGTTCGAAAGGGACCTTTGCGATTTGCGCTGATAGCCTCGATGTGACTTTTCAGTAATTTTATTGCGTAATCAGATTTGATTGCATGGAAATGTTGATTGGGAATGGGGTCACCAATTTTAATTAAAATAGTCTTTTTCCGCTTATTCAATATTTCCGAGGGCAGTAGTAACATGGCAATTCGGTTGCTAAATATCGATAGAATATAAAAAAGAATAGAATTTGAGGCGCGAATAAAAACAGGCAAAATAGGGGTTTCGGTCAGTTTGGCAAAACTGATAATCTCTTTACGCCAAGTTTTTGCTGTCCATTCTGCAATCGTTAATCGGGTGACGTCAGATGCTGGAAAAATAATTACTGCCTCTTCCTTTTTTAGTGCGAGTGATATTGCCTGCACGTCTTCGGGTGAAAAATTTTTTGTAAAAGAGGAGTCGTTCGGCAAAAATAGTTCGCGCAGATTGACGATTTGCCAAAGAATATCATTAACGACTATGCGGACATCGGATCGAACTTCTTTTATAACTTTTAGCAATGCCAGTCCGTCGAGGGCTCCCTGGGGGTGGTTGGCAACGATTAATAGTTTTCCTTCGGCTGGAATTTTTTCCTTATCGCGTGCTGCCAATGTGTATGAAAAATCTAAAAATTCAAATAGTTCATCGATAAACTCATACCCTTTTTTGTCGAAATTTTTTTCAAGGAAATCGTTAATCTCTCTTTCTTTTAATATTTCCGGAAAATATTTTAAAATCCAGGATCGCAGGAAAAAAGGGTAATGAGCGAATTTTCGAGAGAGAATCGCTGAAAAATCTATTTTGGTGCTTGTTGTGTTATCCAGGGATTTCTGTTCCATCCTGCTTTCCTCATGATTGAAAATTTGAAAAGAATCAGACTACTCTGTTTAGACCGTTCAATGCGGCAACACGATAAGCTTCAGCCATGGTGGGATAGTTAAAGGTAGTATCAACAAAGTAATTCAAATTATTTCCGGAACCTCGCTGGCTCATGATTGCCTGGCCAATGTGGATGATTTCAGCCGCCTGGCTGCCGAAACAGTGGATGCCGAGGATTTCCAGGGTCTCTCTATGAAATAGAATTTTTAAAACCCCTACCGTAACACCAATGATTTGAGCCCGCGCCAGGTTTCGAAAGTGAGCATGTCCCACTTCATAAGGAATTTTTGCGTCCGTTAACTCTTTTTCAGTTTTCCCTAAGGAGCTAATTTCGGGACTTGTGTAAATACCTGTCGGAAAATCGTGCTGGCTTCGCCGACCATGCTCCTGGTAGAGGATATGTCTTGAAGCAAATCGTCCCTGGTCATAGGCAGAACTGGCTAAACTGGGATATCCGATAACATCGCCAACGGCATAAATATGGGGAATTGTCGTCTGGTAATCATCATTGACATCAAGCTGGCTCCTCTGGTTTACGGGAATACCGATCTCTTCTAGTCCCATACCTGAGGTATTTCCGGTACGTCCATTGGCCCATAGTAAAATATCTGATTTCAGTTTTTTCCCACTTTGGAGATGTAGGACAACTCCATCTTCCACTGCTTCTACCTTCTCGTAAGTTTCATTGTGACGTAACAAAACACCCTCATCCCGGAAGTGGTAGCTCAGGGCGTCTGTAATTTCATCATCTAAAAATTCCAATAAACGCGGTCTCGTATTGACAAGATTGACCTTGATTCCCATATTTCGAAAAATTGAGGCGTATTCGCATCCAATGACACCAGCGCCGTAAATTGAAATGGATCGAGGGGTCTGTTTCAGCTCTAAAATAGTATCGCTGTCGCAAATGCGCGGATGGGAAAAATCGACATCGCTAGGATGATATGGTCGTGAACCTGTTGCGATGACGATTGCATCACCGTGGCAGGTAATTTGGCTACCATCGCTCTGTTCCATAACGATAGTATGTGGATCCTGAAATCGGGCAAAGCCATGGATCACTTCAACGTGGTTTCTTTCATAAAAAGAGGTGCGCATCTTTACTTGACTATGAATAACAGCCGCGGCATCAGCTAGGTAGTCCTGGTATTTAACTTCTGAGAGATTTTGTACTCCCTGAAAATAGGCTTTTCCTTTGATGCTGGTTGCAAGATATAAAGAGTAGCGCAGCGCCTTGCTGGGAATGGTACCCTTATGGGTACAGGCACCGCCGAGCAGGGGGAATCGCTCCACTAGAAGAACGTTTTTTTGCCCTTTTACTGCCTGCATAGCGGCCCCTTCACCTCCTGGGCCACTGCCGATTATGATGATATCAAACTTTTTTTTGTCCATTTTGATCTATCTGCCTTTTTCGCCAATATAGTACAATCGTAGATTTGGTTTATGGATTCTGTAATATAGTGTTGCATATCTTCCATTAAAGGAATACTTGAACACCTTTCCAGATTTTACGACATCAAGTGATTTTGAGAAAAGAGTAGACGCAACTCCCTGGGCATTGAGCAGGGCTGCCTCTTTTGCGGTGATTCTTTTCTTTATACCCTCTGCGTCTGTGGCAGGATAGCCGCGTGCTACGATCTGGTAGGTGTTATTATTTAAAAATTTTTTAGATAGAATCACTTTGCGCTCGGATGCCCTTGCCGGACCCATGATAGTAATGCTTACAACGAGAAAGAGGGTTGAAATAGATATTTTTGTTAACATATTTTTTAGGAATTTTCTTCAGATAAAATTTTCTACTAATAGAAAGTGTTTTTAACACTTTCTATTTTGTGTATAGCTATAAAACGGAGAATAAGATTATGCGATTATTCTTCAATAAAAAAAAACCTTACCATGATAGGTAAGGTTTTTTGGAATTGTAGAATTTGGAAGAGAGATTAGTATTTAGAAGCAATAAAGTCTATCATGCCCCTTGCAGCGACTTTTCCAGCTCCCATAGCCTCAATAACCGTTGCAGCGCCTGTGACAATGTCCCCACCAGCAAAGACACCAGGTATGGATGTCATACCTGTTTTTTCGTCTATGGTGATGTTGCCCCATTTGTTGGTTTCTAAACCAGGGGTAGTCGAAGAGATAATGGGATTGGCATTGGTTCCAAGTGCGTAAATGACCGTATCGCAATCCAGGATAAAGTTGCTACCTTCAATGGTGATTGGTCTTCTGCGGCCTGAAGAGTCAGGTTCTCCCAGCTCCATCCGAACGCATTCCATACCCACAACCCAGTTATCTTTGTCTCCCAGAATCCGAACAGGGTTGGTAAGCCAATTGAAGTCCACGCCCTCCTCTTGAGCATGATGCAGCTCTTCGATCCTTGCAGGAGACTCTTTTTCGCTGCGGCGGTAGACACAATAGACCTTTTCTGCTCCCATGCGTAGAGCTACCCGGCAGGCATCCATTGCGGTGTTGCCAGCGCCGATAACAGCAACTTTTTTCCCCATTCCCACTGGGGTATCATGATTTGGAAAGTCAGATCCTACCATCAAATTGACGCGTGTCAAAAACTCGTTTGCAGAGCTGACTCCGTTTAAGCCCTCTCCTTCAATCCCCATGAAGGATGGAAAACCTGCACCAACCGCAACAAACACAGCCTTATAATTTTTATCCTTCATGAGTTGCTCTATCGTAAAGACTTTGCCAATAATTCTGTTCAGCTCAATTTTTACACCAAGCTGCTTCAATGTTTTAATCTCCCGGTCAATGATGGGATTGGGCAGACGAAATTCGGGGATACCATACTTGAGAACGCCGCCGGCAACATGGAGGGCTTCATAGATTGTGACATCAAATCCATTTAAGGCCAGCTCGCCAGCGCAGGCTAATCCTCCTGGACCGGCACCGACAATGGCAACCTTATGGCCATTGCTAGCGATTTCCGGAACTTCTTCCATGTCATGCGCCATGGCATAATCGGCAACAAATCGCTCCAAACGTCCAATTGCCACAGGTTCGAGTTTCCGGCCAACAATACATTTCTCTTCACATTGGTTCTCCTGGGGACAGACACGGCCGCAAACAGCAGGCAAGGCATTGTATTTTTTTAGGATTTCAAAAGATTTTTTGAGATCTTTGTTCTGAATCTCTCGAATAAACCCTGGAATATCGATGCCAACGGGGCATCCCTGCACGCAAAGGGGATTTTTGCAATCCAGGCAACGGTCTGCCTCTGTAAGAGCCATTTCCATGGTGTAGCCAAGGGCAACTTCGGCAAAGTTTTTTACGCGATGTTTAGGCTCCTGTTCTGGCATTTTTGTACGGTCAGGATTGATTGTTTTGACAGTTTTCCTGATAGAACGGCGCGCCTCCTGGAGTTTACAATTTTCTTCATAGCCGCTCTGGGAAGTCTTTTCCTCACGCTCAAATCTGCGTTGCCGATGCATCAACTCTTTGAAATCGACGAGATGAGCATCAAAGTCTGGACCATCCACACAGGCAAACTTTAATTTTCCGTCTAATGTAACCCTGCAGGAACCGCACATTCCTGTACCGTCTACCATGATGGAGTTCAAAGATACCATTGTTTTAATGTTGTAAGGGCGGGTAAGCTCTGCTGTTGCGTTCATCATTGGCAGAGGGCCGATCGCAATGATCTCTTCTACATCCTTATTTTTCGGATCATCCAGGACTTTTTTAAGAACATCGGTTACAAAACCTTTCTCTCCGTACGATCCATCGTTTGTGGCGATCAATAGCTCGTCAGAATATAGGCGAAATTTATCCTCCCAGAAAACCAGCTCCTTGCTCCGAAAACCAATAATCGAGATGGTATGCGCTCCCATCTCCTTGAACTTGCGCAATTGGGGGAATACGGGAGCGATGCCCAAGCCTCCGCCTACCAAAACAACTTTGGTTTTCTTTTTGATGTCACTTTTCACTCCAAGCGGGCCGGTAAAATCCGGGAAGTAATCGCCCTCTTTGAAGTTGTCGCGCATCTCTTGGGTCGATTTGCCAACTACTTGTACCACGATTGTAATGGTCCCTTTTTCTCTATCAAAATCGGCGACAGTAAGTGGAATCCGCTCGCCACGCTCCGATAACTTGACCATAACAAAGTGACCAGGCTCGGCCGCTTTTGCCATATCAGGATCTTCCACTTCCCATAAGAATGTAACTGGTGAGAACTCTTCTCTTTTCGCAATCTTAAACATATAGACTTTTTCCCCTTTTCCTGATCTCTTTTCTAATTTGACTACTAAACTGCCAAAGCGACATTGCTGGCATCCTTATGGCTGGCGCCGGAAACCAAAATTTGGTACATCAACAGGCAGCCATCTGAAGGTAGGTAGATTTACCCAATCGAATTAGGTTTTCTCCTTGGCATCGCTTCCATTATGATTTCATAAAAAGAAGCGAAACAAAGACGCATCGCCTCGGAAACCAATTCTGTATTGCAAACAAAGAAATTTTAGCAAGGAGAAGTTGTCTACTTTTTTTATTATTAATTTGACAATTCAGTTTGACTTTTTTGTTATTTGACTTATATTATATGATCATATATTTATATAAATATTTGTTTTTTTGAATGTTTTTCCTCCATAGCCAGTAAGGCTTCCTCTTGAAAAGCTATTAATCCTTTACAAATAAACAAGAAAGTATAAAATTGGTCTGTTTGAGGTGCTGTGATTTTCTGCAACTGTTATCAAGAACAGGAAAACTCACAGTTTTATCCGCTCTCCACGACCGCTACAAGGGCTGGCATGTCTCTTTGCAGGCTTGCTACTGGATCTGGGTATTGTAACACACAATTCGCTGAATTACAAATCCGCAGACGTGAGCCTGAGCAGTCTTGTCAGGTGAGTCTGGCTATTCTATGAACAATGTATGAGGTGATCATGATGAGCAATCCATTACGACCTGTGGCTGAAGGGCTATATCTCCCCCAATTTGAGCATGATGCGTGCGGAGTCGGGATGATATGCCACTTGAAAGGTGAGAAATCTCACGAGATCATAAAAAATGGACTGCAAATCCTCATGAACCTGGAACACAGGGGTGCCGCTGGTAGTGATGATCGAACCGGTGATGGCGCAGGAATATTGATGCAGATTCCCCACGATTTTATGAAAAGAGTTTCCCTTGAAGCGGGTTGGCAACTACCAGACGAAGCGAATTACGGTGTAGGTTTGGTGTTTCTGCCTCAGGACAGCAAAGAGAGAGAGTATTGCAAACTCACATTTGAGCAGATTGTAAAGGGAGAAGAGCAGGAGTTTATTGGTTGGCGTAGGGTGCCAACTGTTTCCGATGCCATTGGCCGAACAGCGAGAACGACCGAGCCCTATGTGGAGCAAATCTTTATCGGAAAAGGCAAATCGATCAAAGATAACAAGAAATTTGAACGCAAGCTGTTTGTGATCCGCAAGGTAATGGCCAGAACCATTCGGGAATCCAATCTTAAACAAAAACAGTTCTTTTACATTCCCAGTTTATCCTGCAATACAATCGTATATAAAGGTATGCTTCTTGCTGACCAGGTGGATGCTTTTTATCCGGACTTAAAAGAGACGGATATGCGCAGCGGGCTTGCTATCGTACACCAGCGTTATAGTACGAATACCTTTCCAAGTTGGGATCTGGCGCAGCCATTTCGTTTTTTAGCGCACAATGGCGAAATTAATACACTCAGAGGAAATATGAACTGGCTGACTGCACGCCAGCATCTTTTCCAGTCACCATTATTTGGAGATGATATCAAGAAAATTTTGCCAATTCTTACTCAGAATGCAAGCGATTCGGCGATTTTGGATAATGCGCTTGAGCTTTTATACCATACTGGTCGCTCGCTACCGCACGCGGTAATGATGCTGATTCCGGAAGCCTGGCAGAATCATAATACTATGCCGGATGAAAGAAAGGCCTTTTACGAATATCACTCCTGCATGATGGAGCCGTGGGATGGACCTGCATCCATTCCTTTTACAGATGGACATGTAATAGGCGCGGTTTTAGATCGGAATGGATTGCGCCCCTCTCGTTATCTGGTTACGAAAGATGATTTTGTGATCATGGGTTCTGAAACCGGAGCCTTGCAGATCAATCCTGCGAATATAAGCTATAAAGGTCGGCTTGAACCTGGAAAAATGTTTTTGATCGACACGGATCAGGGAAGAATTATCGATAATGAAGAGATAAAAACAGAGATGAGTTGGCGCAAACCTTATCGTTCCTGGCTCAAGGACAATATGGTCAAGTTGGATAAGCTGCCAAAGCCGGAAAAAATTAAGGTTTCCAATCTCGAAACTCTGGTTCTCAGGCAGCGTCTGTTTGGTTTTACAGTCGAAGATTTGAAGTTTATTCTATCCCCTATGGCCGAAAAAGGTCAGGAACCTGTTGGTTCGATGGGAAGTGATATCCCGTTGGCTATTTTGTCCAGCAGGCCGCAGCTTCTATTCAACTATTTCAAACAGCTGTTTGCCCAGGTTACTAACCCCCCATTAGATGCGATACGGGAAAAACTGGTTACCTCCATGGTTACCAATCTTGGTGCTGAAAAAGATCTTTTTCAGGAGACTCCGGAACATGCAGCGCAATTAAAACTGGATCAGCCTATTCTCACAAATGAGGCTCTGGAGAAAATTCGGGAGTTAAATAAACCTCACTTGTCTGCCCGTACCCTGCATACTTTATTCAAAATTAAGCAGGGAGGAGATGGCCTACGTAATGGTATCGATGATCTGTGCCAAAAAGCGGAACAGGCGATCCGTGACGGTGGCACTCTTTTAATCCTTTCAGATCGTAAGTTAGATCAGGAAAATGCGCCCATTCCCATTTTGTTGGCAGCATCTGGAGTTCACCACTACTTAATCCGTAAAGGATTGCGTACAAAATGCGGAATCATTGTAGAGAGCGGAGAACCTAGAGAGGTGCACCATTTCTCCGTGCTTTTCGGTTACGGAGTCGGAGCAGTAAATCCCTACCTTGCCTTTGAAACCATTGAACAGATGGTTCGCAAGGAGATGATTGCTGACATTGATCTGGATAAAGCGATCGTTAATTATATTAAGGCTATTAATAATGGTATTTTGAAAGTAATGTCGAAAATGGGAATCTCGACACTGCATAGCTACCGAGGAGCGCAGATCTTTGAATCCATTGGATTGCAAAAAAGTGTAATCGACGAATACTTCACCTGGACTGCATCCCGAATTGGTGGTCTGGATTTGGGCGGGATTGCGAAAGAGGTTGAAATGCGTCATAACCGCGCCTACGTGATGGGGAACAATCCTGAATTTATGGACCTTGATCAGGGCGGTGTCTACCAGTGGCGTCGCAATGGCGAGCATCATTTATTCAACCCATTAACTGTAGCAAAATTGCAGCAATCAACACGTGAAAACAATCGTAAAATTTATGACGAGTATGCTCAGTTGATCAATGATCAGAGTCAGAAACTGTCGACGCTCCGTGGTATGCTTGAGTTTAATTTACAGGGTAATGAGCCGGTTCCCATTGAAGAGGTGGAATCGATAGAATCGATAGTAAAACGGTTTAAAACCGGCGCGATGTCCTATGGGTCCCTTAGTAAAGAGGTGCATGAAACTTTGGCAATTGCCATGAATCGACTTGGAGGCAGGAGCAATAGCGGTGAGGGTGGTGAGGACAGTGATCGCTATATTCGTATGAACAATGGAGATTTACGCCGTAGCGCGATCAAGCAGGTAGCGTCAGGGCGGTTTGGGGTAACCAGCAATTATTTAGTCAATGCCAATGAACTCCAGATCAAAATAAGCCAGGGAGCCAAACCTGGTGAGGGTGGTCAGCTTCCCAGTGAGAAAGTATATCCCTGGATTGCCAAAGTGCGTAATTCCACCCCTTACGTGAGTCTAATCTCGCCTCCTCCGCACCATGACATCTATTCCATTGAAGATATTGCGCAGTTGATTCATGACCTGAAAAACGCGAATGATAAGGCTCGTATCAATGTGAAGCTTGTATCTGAGGTCGGGGTTGGTACTGTTGCTGCGGGTGTGGTAAAAGGCAAAGCGGATGTTGTTCTCATCAGCGGCTGGGATGGCGGAACTGGAGCATCTCCGCAGACATCTTTGAAGCATGCTGGTTTGCCCTGGGAGCTGGGTCTTTCGGAGACGCATCAGACACTGATCAAGAATGATCTGCGCAGCCGTGTTGTTGTGGAGGTGGATGGTCAATTAAAAACAGGTAGAGATGTAGCGATAGCTTGTCTTCTAGGAGCAGAGGAGTTCGGGTTTGCTACGGCTCCTCTTGTTGTGTGTGGTTGTGTCATGATGCGGGTATGCCATCTGAACACCTGCTCTACGGGAGTAGCAACCCAGGATCCGGAGTTAAGGAAAAAATTTTCCGGAAAACCGGAGTATGTAATCAATTTTTTCCATTTTATCGCTCAGGATTTAAGGGAAATTATGGCGAGTCTTGGCTACAGAACTATCAATGAGATGGTTGGCCAGAGCCAAAGGTTGCGACCTAGAGCGGATATCGAAAACTGGAAAGCAAAGCAGATCGATTTTTCCAGGATTTTACATAAACCAGAGACTTCACCGGAGGTCGGTATTTTCTGTACCCAGGGTCAATATCATGGATTAGACAAAGCTCTGGACAATCAGTTAATCAACTTGGTGCAGCCCGCCTTAAAGAAACGGGAAAAGGTTGTAATAGATCAAATCATTAAAAACACGAATCGAACCGTAGGAACCATGCTCAGTGCGGAAATCACTCGTCTGCATGGCGAAGAGGGTCTGGATGAGGATACAATTATTATCAACTGCAAAGGATCTGCTGGCCAGAGCTTTGGTGCTTTTGCTGCCCATGGATTAACCTTAAAAGTGGAAGGGGATGCGAACGACTACCTGGGTAAAGGATTGTCGGGAGGGAAGTTGATTGTCTATCCACCCAAGCAGTCCTCTTTTAACGCCGAAGAGAATATCTTGATTGGGAACGTTGCATTGTATGGAGCAACATCGGGTCAATTATTTGTGCGCGGAAAGGCTGGGGAGCGTTTTTGTGTCCGTAATAGCGGAGCCACTGCTGTCGTAGAGGGAGTTGGTGATCATGGTTGTGAATATATGACAGGCGGTATAGCGGTCATTCTCGGTGCCACTGGCAGAAATTTTGCAGCAGGTATGAGCGGCGGTATTGCTTATGTGCTGGATGAATCAGGTCTTTTTGCAAGACACAATTGCAATATGGAGATGGTAGAGCTCGAGGGTTTGGTGAAGCCGGATGAGGTATCTTTAGTTCATGAGCTGGTGGAGCGCCATTTTCAATATACAGGGAGTGATGTAGCTAGACGTATATTGAATAAATGGAGCGAATCTCTGCACCATTTTGTCAAAGTAATGCCTATCGAGTATAAGAGAGCTCTGTTGCGTTTAGCAGAGGAGAACAAAGAACCGTTATCGGTTGCCTGATACGTTTGAAACAACAGGAAGAACGAGGAGTCATACCATGGGAAAACCAACTGGATTCAAAGAGTTTACACGAGAGTTGCCGGGCAAAAAGACGGTTGAAGAGCGTCTCCAGGATTATAAAGAGTTTATAAAAAGCTTTCCAGAAGAAAAATTAATCAACCAGGCAGCACGATGTATGGATTGCGGTATTCCATTTTGCCATAGTGGTTGTCCGTTGGGTAATTTAATTCCTGACTGGAATGATATGGTTTACCGTGAAAACTGGGCCGAGGCTGCTCGCCGTCTGCATGCTACCAATAATTTTCCTGAGTTTACGGGAAGAATCTGCCCTGCGCCCTGTGAAGAGGCTTGTGTCCTCGGTATCAATGAGCCGCCTGTGACAATTGAAAATATTGAGTATAGTATTATCGAATATGCATTTGATCATGGGATGATTTTGCCTCAACCTCCAAAACAGAGGACTGGCCGTAAAGTAGCGGTCATTGGGTCTGGACCGGCAGGTTTAGCAGCAGCCCAGCAGTTGAATCGTGCCGGACACAACGTAACTGTTTATGAGAGATCGGATAAAATTGGCGGGCTGCTGCGTTACGGCATTCCGGATTTTAAGTTAGAAAAATGGATTGTTGATCGGCGCATCAATCAAATGACCAAAGAGGGCGTTGTCTTTGAAACCGGTGTTCATGTCGGTGTAAATTTTTCTGTAGAGAGGCTAGAAGTTTTTGATGCTATAGTTTTAGCCGGAGGAAGTACCATTCCCAGGGATTTGTCGATTCCGGGTCGGGAGATGAATGGAATTCATTTTGCAATGGATTTCTTAACCCAGCAAAATCGAAAAAACTCAGGATTGGATCTTGGCGAAACCCAAATCAAGGCAAAAAATAAAAGGGTTATTGTGATCGGTGGCGGCGATACAGGTAGCGATTGTGTTGGTACTGCCAATCGGCAGGGGGCAAAATCGGTGCTCAATTTTGAGCTATTTTCGAAACCTTCTCCCGATAGACCAGCTAATCAACCCTGGCCCTATTTTCCTGTCAGGCTAAAAAATACATCCTCTCATGAAGAGGGATGCCAGCGCGAATGGTCTATTATGACCAAAGAGTTTATCGGCAACCATGGTAAGCTGGAAAAACTGAAAACGGTTTCTGTGGCTTTTGACCCTAAGAAGGGAATGGTTGAAGTTCCGGGCTCTGAGAAAGAGTGGCCAGTAGATCTGGTGCTTCTAGCGCTTGGCTTTTTAGGGCCAGCAAAAGAGGGGATGATCGCCCAACTGGAAATTGAGTTGGATGAACGCGGAAATGTAAAATCGAATGCTCAGTATCGAACCAGTAAAGAGAAGATTTTTACTACAGGTGATATGCGACGCGGCCAATCACTTGTTGTCTGGGCGATTTCTGAAGGTCGGGAAGTTGCCTACCATGTTGATCAATTTCTCATGGGATCTTCATTGTTGCCTCGTAAAGGCGATGTTGATCTACCCCGCATTTAATGCACTTAGGATTCTTCGGACTAGCGAGTGATGCCCGTCTGGTCCGAAGATCACCTGTCAATTTTGTAAATATACCTTTTTCAAAAAAATACAGAATAACTCTTGCTTATCTTAGTTTGTCGTACTACATTTTAAAATGCAGTTCATATTATAATGGATAATGGTTCCTGCATGTTAGAAGAGGTATGCAATGATATCCTTTGGTAAGTTTCAGACGAACAATGAATTTTTTATGGCTCCCGTAAAAACAGCCATGGCAACTCCTGGCGAAGGGGTGCTGACAACGGATCAGATCGAGTACTATACTACCCGAGCCAGGGGAGGAGTGGGTACTATTATTCTGGAACCTATCGCTGTCTTGAAAAGCGGCAAAGAGCATCCCAAACAGCTCATGATGACTACCCTTCAACATCAGGATCAACTGAAACGACTTGTGGAATTGCTTCATAGCCACAACACAAAGGTGATTGTTCATTTGAATCATGCTGGTCGCGGGGCAAATCCTACAGTGACGGGGGAAGCCCCGGTATCGGCCTCTGCGGTAAGTTGTCCGGCATCTGGAGCACAGGCGCGTGCTCTATCCAAGTCAGAAATAGTCGAAATCATCGCAGCGTTCAGCCAACATGCCGTTGCTGCTGAAAAATTAGGCGTAGATGGCATCGAAATTCAGTTTGGACATGGCTATCTGGTAAGTCAATTTCAATCTGCTGGTATCAACCAAAGGGAAGATGAGTACGGACAAGATCGTCTTTTGTTCGCGCGTCAACTACTTGAGTCTATCCAGGCTGATACATCTCTGCCGATTTTTTTGCGCATTTCAGGCAGCGATTTTACTGCTAACGGAGTGACTGATGAAGATATAAAAAATTTACTTTTGTATGCTGAAACTAGAAAGGTGAGCGCTATTCATGTTGGCTGGGGAAATGTTTGCGAAACACCACCCTGGTATTACAACCATATGTCCTTGCCTACGAATGTTATGGATCAGAAGCTCAGGATGATTCGTAGCTGGACCAGTTTGCCGATGATTGCTGCAGGAAGAATGCAGTCGCAAAATCGATTTCATTCTTTGCTATCGGATAACACGATTCAAGGCGTTGCTCTTGGACGGCAATTGATTATTGATCCCGATTATCCGTCAAAAATATTACAGCAGCAAAAAGATATCATTCGTTGCGGGGGATGTCTGCAGGGTTGTTTGAGTAACGTAAAAAAGAGATTGCCGATTGGATGTATAGCAAATCCGCGTGTAGCCAGCAAAAATATTTTGCCTCCCATAAAAAAGAAAAATGTGGCGATTGTCGGCGGAGGCGTGGCCGGAATGTTTGCCGGACTGTTTTTAAAAGAGAGGGGTGCAAATGTCACTCTCTATGAAAAGGAGACAGAGTTGGGAGGTCAGTGGCACCACATTTATCGATCCCCTGGGAAGAATATGATGAAAGATACATTGGAGGATATCATTGCCCTGACAGAAAAAAGTATCAATGTGCATAAGGAACGGGAGATCGAAGCTGGTTTTATAAAAGAGCAGAAATTTGACTCTGTTCTCATTGCAACCGGCGCAGAGGCCATCATTCCGAATATTCCGGGTCTGTCCTCATTTTATACCGGTTTTGATCTATATTTGCAGCCATCTCTTCCTGGTATCTCTTATGTGGTGATAGGAGGGGGCCTAATTGGAATGGAGGCTGCCGAACATCTGGTCCAGTTAGGTAAAAAAGTGACTGTCGTTGAGCTGCTTGAAGAGACGGGAAAGGGAATGGAGGCCATTTCGCAGAAGTTATTAATGAAAGAGCTTCAGGGAAGAGCATCTATCCTCACAAAGACCAGGGTAAATCGAATTGTGAATCAGGAAGTTTTTATAAACTCAGATTCTGGAGAAACCTCTTTAGGGTATTTTGATGGAATCGTTCTGGCTGTAGGAACTAAGTCCGTGAGTTCACTTTACAGCCAACTCAAGGGGATCCTGCCAGATGTGTATCTCCTGGGTGATGCGAGGTCCCCTGGGCAGGTAATGGAAGCAACGCGAGATGCTTTGGAGATTGTTTCTAACATAGAATAGAAGGGATTCTTGCCCCTTTTTAAGGAACAGGGGTTATGGGAAAGCGTAACTCATCGAATAGAGAGAGATCGCACTTGGCTGGTAACCGTAACGGATACTTTGAGAATTCATGGCGATGATTGTATTCTTTCCTGATTTTATCAAAATGAGCAGGGTTTGAAGTAAATTCCTGTTGTATCTCCTGTAGGGGAAGAATTGTATTCAGAATCAGGGAAAGCTCTTGGATTCCTCTGGCCGAGTCATTCCAGTCTAAAAATGGAGAATAACCAGACTTTTGCTCCCAAAAAAGATGATCAGGATTCCAATGTTGTTGCATAACTTCGTTTGAGAAGTGGTATCGTGCCTGTTCGGGAATGTTAAGAAAATTTTGTACATCTTCTAAAACCATCGCATAGCCAAGCCACCTTCCTTCAAGGGAGTAACCGGCTATATGGGGAGTAGCAATGTTTGGAAAAGAGCCCGCCCTTTTCAGGATTTGTGTTGAGGGTGTCGGTTCATTTTCAAATACATCCAGGCAGATTGATGCTGGATGGTTTTGTATCAAATACTCCTCAGAAATAATCCCCCCTCTGGATGTGTTGATCAGGAGGGCATCCTTTCTCGGTTTGAACATTTGAGGAATATAATGAAAAGTAGGGTAGTATGATGTTTTTGTTAGCGGCACATGAAATGTAATCATTTTTGCCTTGGTTAAGCTATCAGGGCTTTTGAGAATGACAGTCCCCTTGCATCTCTGCTGTAATTCTGTAGTAGATAGAAATGGATCAAAGACCAGAATATGGGAAAATCCTAATTTGCCGAGCCAGGAACTGATTTTACTGCCGATATGACCGCAGCCAACCACAGCGATCAAATCTTCCTTTTGAACCATTCCCAGATGGAGCCAGTCGATACAGACCTTGAAAACATATTCTGCGACCGAATGGCTATTGGCTCCAGATGCATGGTAGATGCGTATGTTGGGAAATTTTGCCTGGTCTATCACAATATGGTCTATGCCGGTTGTAGCGCTGCCAATATATGCCAGGTTTGGCATGCACGAAAGCGCTGCTTTATCAATTGCGGTTGTGCTGCGAATCAATAAAAGATTTGCCCGGTGTGTCTCCGTCATATGGAGTAAATTTCGTCCATCGGCAAATATAACTTCATCCCATTGGCTCAGGATAGATTCGAGAAAACGATAGGAGGATTCTGCCAGGATCAAGATTGATTATCTCTTTCGCCAGAATGGGCCATAGTGCTTTCCTGGATAGAAGGAGAAGTAGCGTTCCTCCTTTGGCATCTCTCTTATAAAGATATTCGCAGAGCTGCGCTCAAACGGGGGTGTGGTCGGTGATTTTCCATAAAACTGCAGAGGTAACCATTGCAGATGAAAAAAAGGATCTTTTCCTGTTCGGCCATGAAATCCCTGGTAGTAGGTTTTTTCTGATTGTAAAGGATCTTTGCCTTCATCGCTTTTCACCAAACCAGGTTCCTGCCACCTTACTATTTTTTTCCATTCTAGAGCCCGATGTTCGGAGAAATCGAGTAAGAAATTTTGGTCGGCTCCTAAGGCAACACTGGCCAGCAACTGACCTGGTAAATTCCAGTTTTGCGGTGGGGTGATCACCTTAAATTTCCCCTTTTTCATCAGAGGAAACCTATCCTTGGCAAAACCTAAAGCATTGATCATAGACGATTCGGTTTTTACAGGAATACTTATAGCTTGAAGATCTTTTTGGTTTAGGGGAATATTGGGGATAGTCACATTCGAACCGTCAGACCAGAATCCCTTGGCCACATAGAGGATAGGATGCCCATTCACCGAGTTGATGTTGTCCCAATGTGTATCGACCAAAATGGAGTTGTGTCCGATTGTAGCAATTCGAATTGGCTGAAATTGAGGATCCAGAAGAACGCTATATCCCTGCCAGCCTCCTTGATGCTGGTTTCCAAGATACGATGGGCCTGAGGTGGAATCATACCAAAACCAGTAGGATAAAACATAGCCCTTGGAATTTTTATTATCATACCAGTAATAGTCCGGTTGGAAATCCTCCAATCGACCGGTCTGCTCGCCAGTATAGTGAGTGGCCATGGGGCGTATATGATAATAGAGAAAGGGTGAGCTCAACTCCTTTAATTTGGCGTGCTTGCTTGAATCTCCAAGCCGTAGATAGGATCCCTGATGGGGTGGGGCTCCGGCACGGTTTTTCTTTGCCACCTGATAGATTTCTTTACTGTGATAAAAGAAATATTTTTCAATATTGGATGGCAAGAACTCCTTGTCCTTTGCAAAAACCAATATCGGCGCATATTTAACAGCCACAGCCTCCGCAGTACTTGATGAAATGGGGTTTTCCATGGGTAAGAGGCGAATATCGCGAACGGTTTCCACCGGAATAGAGGGAAGAGCATTTTTGTGGTTGAGATACTCTTTGGTAAACTCCCAGAAAGGGTTATATCCTGGCGAGTACCGCAGATACTTATTTTGAAATTGCTGTTGGTAATTGATCCAGGCTATTTGTGTGGCCACTATTTTTTCGGGAGCAATATCGAGAATTATATTAAAAAAATAGAGACCATGGTCGTTAGAGCTTGTTTGGTAAATTTTATAATCGATTTTTCCCTGAATATCCTTAAAGAAAATACGAAGCTGCAACAGTGCTCCGTCTACCTTCCCTCCGCGTTCGTCATAAATAAATCCTTCTCTGCGAAATTGGTATGGCTGTAGCGCTTGTACAGCTGATAGAGTGCAAAAAAGAAATAGGAGTGTGTACCATAATTTTACATAGATTTTATTGGATTTCACCATGTGAAAGCATCTCCTTGTTCCAGGTTTTCATCAAATTATCATAATTTTTTCATAAACACATTGCTTGCATTATACTGCGAAAAATGGTATCATTATCTATATAAAATTGGCTTTCCGAAGCGAGGCCATTCGAAAAACCATAACTTTTATAGGTAGCAATTCTGGTCAGAATCCTATTTTGTTACGATTTCTCAGCTAGTAGAAAGAGCAACCAATTGCAAAAAAAATCGCAACTTAAAATTGTGGTGTTTCGGTAAAATAATCATTGCAAAAATCTGCAATTGGAAAAGGCTTTGATCCCATTTTTGTCGTAAGACCCGGAGTAATATCAATGGATAAAAAGAAACTCGAAAAATTTCATAAATTGCTTATGCAGGAGAAAGAGACCCTGCTGAAAGGGATTTTAACGGAGGATGTTCTCGAAAAGATTGGCGTGGAAGGGTCAGGGGATATTGTGGATGTGGCCAGCAATCTGTATGATACAGAATTTTTTCTACAACTAGCGAGCCATGATCAGGAGACGATTCATCTCATCGATAGAGCTCTCGAGAAGATTGATGAGGGAACCTACGGTATTTGTGAAGGGACTGGCAAACCAATCAAAGAGGCTCGCCTTGAAGCAATTCCTTGGACACCCTACAGTATCGAATACGCTCAGGAGCTAGCAAAGAAAAAATAGTTGTTTAGTTAAAATATTTTTTTAACAAGGCAATAAAATCTGGATCAGATCTTAAATAATTTAAGTCTCTGTCATTTTCTATCGCCTCTCTGTGTTGAAAGCCGTAACGTAATGCCAGCTCCAGATGGCGCAAAGCTTGTCCCTTCTCTTTTTTTAATGCCAAGGCGCAAGCAAGGTTATAATGTACAGCCTTAAATTCTGGATAAATTTCTAAGGTCTTTTTGTAATATTCAACCTCTTTGTCTAAAGATCCCTGTGAGCCATATAGATATCCAAGCTGCGCCAGGGAGTTGACATCTGTCGGTTTGGTTTTGATATGATTTTCCAGCTCCTGGATTTTTTTCGCAATTTGCGAATCCATTCCTGCCGGATTCTGATGGTCCACTTTTTTTAGCTCTCCGCTTGAACATCCTCCCAAAGCAGTAAACACAATGATAAGGAAAAGCCATCTGGTGTTTTGCATGATTAGCTCCTTGGTTATAGTTTATTGTTCCATTTCCTGCAGCAGGCGCGCTGGAATTTTCAGACCTAAACGCTGTGACCAGAAAATCAGTCTGATCCGAATGGATTTCATGTTCATGCGCCTGTCCCAAAGGGCACCAATACCAGAAAGTTTGGAATTTGGCTGAAGAATTCTCAGGAGCATTTTTTGAACTGTTTCCCCCTCTTTAGCCTTGCATTGCCAAAGTTGTTCGCCAATACTGAGAATGGTTTGATTGGTGTTATAATTTTCGCGTATAATGAGGTCAATATCATGTT
The DNA here is from genome assembly GCA_020720805.1 of Leptospira biflexa. Classification (GTDB taxonomy): domain Bacteria; phylum Spirochaetota; class DYNZ01; order DYNZ01; family DYNZ01; genus DYNZ01. Next base: position 73,670 of record DYNZ01000003.1, read on the forward strand.
GAATCTGCTCTTCATCGGTACGCAACATAGCAGAGATGGTTTCCAGACGAAAAAAAAGGAATGATTCAATAAATTTTAGCATGAATTCTGCGTTTTCTTTTTTGGCTATCTGGTAAGTTTTGATCAAGCCATCGACCATCTGTAGGGTCAGAAAAGAGTATCTGGTTTTTCGTTCAACTTTGGCATGCCGGATATCGTTTAAAAAAGAGTTATGCTCGGATTTTCCATTTCGAATATAGAAAAATCTTAAATTGGTGACGCAGTATCCCCTTGGCGTTTTGCTAAAATCGCTAAGTCCCATGTAGGAGTTGTCAGAAAAAAAAAGTAAAATCGTTTCTCCTCGCGAAAGAATTTCCTGTTTTTCTAGAAATTCCCGTATGGCCAATGGTATGTCGCTTTTTTTGCGAATAGAACCGGCTTTGATCATACTGTTTTATTGTATTGCAGGGCTAAGGGTAAAAAACGGTTATGGGTCGTCTTGATGACCCGTTCTTCGCTGTTGATAAGATTGGAAATTTTTTGAAAGCCGCTTTCGATTTGGAAGGCCCAGATCTCTGCTGAAGCGTTTATCTCCTGAATTGGTATGGCAGGGTTATAACTCCAGGTAAAAGTTGGCTGGCTCTCAAGCCAAAGAGAAAGTGCCTTCCTTTCAGCTTCTAAGGTAAGCCCTGTATCGCATACCTTAATGTGGTTGCTATCAATTAATAATATGGCAAATCCGGCCATTTTATCAACATTTCCATTCTTGATGTAAATGACACCATCTAATTTCTTGTCTCGGGCGATCTGAAAAGCCATCCAGTCTATATATTTTTCCCAGTCGCGGGGATTAATTTTTTTTGCTCTTTTTTCCAGCCGTTCCGTGTCGAGAAGAATGATAGATTTATCAAGAGGTTGAATTGTATCGGACAAAAAATTTATTAATGGATTATTGTCGAAAACGGTGGTTTGGAAAATATTTTCTGTTTCGGAGCCCTTCCAGTTTTGTGTCGCCGTAAAATTTTTTTGCGACTTTGGGGTGAATCGAAACGGAAAAAAGGGAGCCTGGTTTAATCTATCGGAAAAAAGAGCATAGAATACCGGCTGGGTGATGGCTCGGGCGAGATAATCATCCATAACATGACCTTATAAAACCTTTCGTATCGTTGCCAGAAACTTGACCGTCTATATTTTATACTTTTAGGCATTGTGTTTGCCGGCTTTGCCGGTACAGAAGAACTGTTATGTTTTTGTGAGGCAGTGAGAAAGGAACAGCTCTTTCTGAACGACCGTTATGCCTGAAAGTTGGTCAATTAATTATCATATAATGCGACATAAATTTGATTTTTTGTCAATCAATAAGAATAAAATTATGCATTTTTTTAGAATTTTTTATCCGAAGTGATTTTTTTTGCGATTTACGCTTTTTGTATAATTTTCGCCTTGCCAGGGCGTTCATTTTCGATAAAATTTTTTAAATGAATTGCACGTGCGTTAAATTTTGCATTACAGATAAGCTGTTGTAATGAACTCTTTTAAATAGGAACGCTTCAAGCAGGAACTGTTCATGAAAATTTCAGAACCAGAGCCAATTATCTCTGCACTCGGGCAGGAGACCCGTGTTGCCGGGATTACCTTTCCGCACAGGGTAGGAATCATCGATATTGGCTCTAACTCGATAAAGCTGAGAATCTATGAGATCATATCAGCGGATACCCAAAAGGTATTGTATGAGGATCGGGATATGATCCGCTTGGGTGAGGAGGTTTTTGTAACACAGCATCTGCCGGCCTCAGCTTTTGCGAAAACGGTCGAAACGCTGGAATCCTACAAGAGAATATTGGAGAAGTTCGATACCTCAGAGATTGTCGTAAAGGCCACTTCCGCTGTGCGGGAAGCAAAAAATGTCAACTTATTCCTTTCCTATATAAAAAAGTACACAGGTATTTCCATTCAGGTTTTATCCGGCCTGGAAGAGGCTCAATATGTTTATCTGGCTGCTCTGAGCTCACTTGAGTTTCACAATCGGACGATTTTACTGATCGATATTGGTGGCGGTAGTACTGAGGTTTGTATTGCTACACAGCAGGCTTTGATTTTTTCTGAGAGCCTACCATTGGGAACAGTCCGGCTTACACAGACCTTTTTTGCCGACCACAATCCTTTGGAAAACTATCCAAGGGAAAAGGTAAGAACCATGGAGGTGTACTGCCAGAAGCAGGTAAAGCCGTTGCAGGTAATTTTTTCCCGGTACCAACCTGAATTCATTCTGGCGTTTGGAGGCACTCCTCATCACCTCGCCTTCGTTGCCCAGAAGCATAATATCGGTATCGAGAAGGAAGGTTGTCTTGGGATTCCATACAGGCATAATCGAGATCTGTTCGATACCTTTCTTCGTTCTAGTCCAGAAAAGATAGCCAGGATAAAAGGGTTAGAGCCCAAGCGAGCGGATATTGTACTTTCCGGAAGCCTTATCCTGAAAACGATAGCAGATCTCTCTGGAAATCTTGATATCCTTACTTCGCCAAAGGGTTTGCGAGAGGGAATCATGATGGAATATATCTTTAGCAGGATAAATCCAAATATTTACGAAGAGAGGCAGAATGATTTTCGTTTGAAATCAGCCTATATTCTTGGGGAAAAGTTTTCTGTGAATCGAAATCATGCTCGCCAGGTCGAGCATCTTGCAACTAAACTATTTCATCAGCTCAAACCCCTCCATCATCTGGATCAGAGTAGCTTAATATTGCTCAGAGCAGCAGCCTATCTGCATGATATTGGAATGATCATTAACTATAAGGATCACCATAAGCATTCTCAATATATCATTTCTCAGGCTATGCTCTCTGGTTTTACCCAGGAAGAGAAGGAGGTCATTGGATTAATCTCCCGCTATCATAGAAAATCGAACCCTAAAAATAGCCATACGAGTTATAAAAATCTACCTGAAATCCGAAAACAGGAGGTCGCGCAGTTGGCTGCAATTATTCGACTTGCCGATGCTTTGGATCAGAGCTACCAGGAAAATATCCAGGATGTCTCTTGCGTATTTGGAAAGGAGACCATTACCATGACCCTGCAATCGAAACCAGGGGCTGATTTGACGTTAGAAAAATGGGGAATTCAGCGCAAAAAAGCATTTGCCGAGTCTCTATGGGATCATGTGATTCATATACAAGATGAAAGTAATAAAGACAGCACAAGAAATGATTAATCCGACTGAACAGCCATTAAGCGCTTATACTCAGATAAGAAATGTTCTTCCTCCTGGTGAATTTTTTACGGTAGAGCAGGGAAAAGAGTTTTCTACTTTAGAAATTGCTTATGAAACCTACGGAGAATTGAACGAAAAGCGAGATAATGCGATTTTACTTCTCCATGCCTTGAGCGGTGATGCTCATGTGAAGAGCCACGGGCCTGATGATCTCATGGGATGGTGGGAATATTTTGTAGGGCCTGGAGCGGCCATTGATACCGACCGGTTTTTTGTGATCTGTTCGAATGTCATCGGAGGGTGTCGGGGTTCTCTGGGACCCGCATCTATTGATCCGCAAACGGGAAAACCGTATGGCCTGAAATTTCCAGTAATTACCATTCAGGATATGGTTCGAGCCCAGAGGCTATTGGTGAACTCTCTGGGTATTGAAAAACTATATGCTGTTGTCGGCGGTTCAATGGGGGGAATGCAGGCTCTGGAATGGAGTCTGACCTTTCCAGATTTGGTTGAAAAGGTAGTTCCCATTGCAACTACAGCGCGCCTCTCCTCTCAAAGCATGGCCTTCGATGTCGTCGGCAGGCATGCGATCATGTCAGATCCTCTATTCAATGACGGGAACTACTATGACAGTAAGGATACCAGGATTTCAGGGCTTTCGCTGGCTCGTATGATAGCGCACATTACTTATCTTAGCGAGGATTCCATGAATTACAAGTTTGGGCGCAAACTGCAAAAAAGCGATCGCCTTAAATTTAATTTTGATACGGAATTTCAGGTTGAGAGTTATCTGCACTACCAGGGTCAAAAATTTGTGAGCCGTTTTGACGCCAACAGTTATTTATATATCACAAAAGCTATGTCTTATTTTGATCTGCATAGCAGGGCGAATGATGACCTTGCTAAGGTTTTTGCAAATGCCAGATCTCAGTTTTTTATTGTGACTTACCTTTCCGATTGGCTTTTTCCTCCAGAACAGGGGAGAGAGATCGTGAACGCAATTCGCAATAACGGGCTGCATGTCTCTTATGTAAATATTCCCATGATGTTTGGCCACGATTCATTTCTTTTGGATGAAGAGTATTTGCCACAGGTAGTTAAAGAATTTTTATACGAGGGACGGGATGACATCTGATTTTCAAAAATTAAACCGCGGGCTCCAGATGATTGCAGAGCTGATTCCCGCCAAGAGTCGGGTTCTGGATCTTGGTTGTGGCGATGGATCGCTTCTGTATGTACTAAAAAAGGAAAAAAATGTCCAAGGATGGGGAGTCGATATTAGCTATGAGAATGTCATCAGCTGTATCCAAAAAGGAATTCCAGTCTTTCAGGGGGATATCGAGAGCGGGTTGAAGGATTTCCGGAATGATCTTTATGATTTTGTGATTATTAGCCAAACCCTTCAAGAAATCAGAGCGCTGGAAAGTCTATTAATTGAGGCCTTACGCATCGGGAAAAAGGTTATCGTTACATTTCCCAATTTTGGATATTTCAACAATCGTATGCAGCTTTTTTTCTCTGGAACCTCACCCGTCTCCAGCAACCTCCCCTTCACCTGGTACAAATCTCCAAATGTACATTTTTTTACAAACCGCGATTTTCGTGTTTACTGCCGCGCTAACCAGATAGAGATACTTCGTGAAATTCCCTATTGCGAGGGTTCGTGGTTTTGCCGACGTATAGCACAGTCGTTGCCAAATCTGTTTGCCCAGCATAACTTAGCAGTAATCCAGAAAAAATAGATGGATAAGTACAAAAAAAATAGATTGTCTTGAAATTCGTCTCATTTTTTTATAGCTGACTTCACCTTTCAACGAAGAAAAAGGAAAATCGAATGAACCATATTACGAAAAGATCAACCCTGATTCTGGTGTTGATCTCTCTGCTGCTCTTTTTTTCACTTTCCGCTTGCAGTAAAGATTTTGCATCTTTTGATGGCGGCAAAATTAGCCAGGAAGAGGTTGATAAAATCGCTAAAGAACAGTTAGGCCAGTTAGCAGAACAGGTACGTTTTGTCAAAAAGCAGGCTGGATTCCAGCTGTTATTCAAGCAACTTCTTGATAAAGAGGCTGCAGGAAAACCCATTGAAACCTATTTCTCTACATTTGTGAATAAACAGAAGGATATGATTCCACAGCTTTGGGTAGAGCTTTACACAAAATTAAATTACCCCGCAGAAAAGATGACACCCGAAGTGGCCAATCGTATTCGCAATGAACTTGCTTCAAGAAATATGAGGTTGTACCGCGATATCCTCTATCTGGATCTAGTAAAAAAGTACAATGTTCGTTTTCAGGAAAGCAAAGAGACTAACAAAGAGAGGAAAAATTTTGATTCGTCGAAGCTTCCTGTTCTGGGTCCAGATAAAGCCTCCATTACCATTGTAGCCTTTACAGATTTTCAATGTCCCTATTGCAAACAGGCCTTTTTTACCATTCATGAACTAATCAAGAGATATCCCAATCAAATTCGATATGTTTATGCAGATTTTCCCTTGGATTTTCATAAACAGGGAAAAGCGGCTGCGCACGGATTTCGTTGTGCCGGAGAGCAGAAAAAGTTTTGGGAGTATCATGACGCCCTCTTTTTGTTAAAGTCGGTAAAAACCAACTCTGACCTGGACTCTATCGCAAAAGCGATCCAACTCAATATGGTTGAATACGCAGCTTGCATGAAAAGTAATAAATACATGAAAACCATCGATGAGTATCTGGAAAAAGGACAGAAATTGGGAGTTTCAGGCACCCCAGCTTTCTTTATAAATGGCAAATCCCTATCCGGAGCTCTGCCTCTATCGGAGTTTTTGGATCATCTAAAGGCAGAAGGCCTCAATCCATAACCTCATGTCCTCCGACCTTAACAACTGGCTTGCCGAGTTAAATCTGGGCAGGCCAGAGCTGCTTCATAAACTGGTTCAGTTTCAGACCCTTTTTTTGCATCATAACAGCCAGATTAATTTAAGCGCGATTCGCGACCGTGAAGGTTTCGAGCGCTATCACCTTCTGGATTCACTTTGCGCCTACCCATTTTTATCTAGCAGTTCGGGATACCGAACGATACTGGATATGGGAACCGGTGGTGGTTTGCCAGGGTTGCCTTTAGCTTTGGCCTTACCGGATCGTAATTTTGTTTTACTGGACGCGACAGAAAAAAAAATTCTGCGGGTCAAGGCAATGATTCACGAGTTGCAGGTCGAAAATGCCGTGGCTGAATATGCTAGAGTAGAATCATGGCGGCAAAAGGCTTCCAGGCACAATCAATTTGATCTATTGGTTAGCAGGGCCATGTCAGAAATGGATCTACTCTTTGAGTTGGGATATCCTTTGCTGAAAGAGGGAGGGGCATTTTTATTTTATCAGACAGCAGATCATTTGCAACGGCTTTCGATATTGGAAGCCGTTGCCGGAAAATATTCGGATTATAAATTGGAGAATATCCCATATCCCGCCTCTTTTCAACATTTTCTTGGCAACCGAACTCTGATCCTCCTTCATGTGATCAAGAAGAAGGCATTTACTGAGCGTACCTATGCCGCTATGGCAAAAGATTCTCAGGTCAGGCATCTTATTTTTAAAAAAGCAAAGAAATAACAATTCCTCCTTTGAATAAGAAATTATGTTGCCAATGATAGGGCAAAAATAAGGTTTTTTACTCTATCTATTAATTTTTGGATAGCAACTTTATCCGGAAAAAGAGTATTCCTATGGGGCGAGCCATATCTATCAGCAATCAAAAAGGCGGAGTGGGAAAGACCACGACTGCCATTAATTTAGCTTCGTATCTAGCAGAGTTGGGGAAAAAAGTCCTCCTTATCGACATCGACCCACAGGGCAACGCGGGCAGTGGTTTAGGGGTTGATAAGGATTCGCTCAAGAAGACCATATACAATGTGATTATCGATAATTTGCCGATGGAAGAGGTGATTCAGCGCACCACGATTGAGAATCTTGATATGGTACCCGCGAATATTCATCTTTCAGGTGCCCAGATTGAACTTTTGGATGAAGAGGATCGAGAGTACCGACTTAAAAGCGCACTGGCTCCGATTAAGGATAAATATGATTTTATATTAATGGATAATCCGCCCGCGCTCGGCATTTTAACTTTAAATAGCCTGACCGCTTCTGATTCGATATTAATTCCTTTGCAATGCGAATACTATGCCTTAGAGGGGTTGGGGCAATTGCTAAAAATCGTGCAGATGGTGCAAAAAAAATTAAATCAAAAATTGGTCATTGATGGCGTTTTGCTGACGATGTATGACAGCCGGACAAATCTTGCGAATCAGGTTGTCCAGGATGTAAAAGAGTATTTTAAGGATAAGGTTTTTGAGGCAATTGTTCCAAGAAATGTTCGACTTTCAGAAGCACCATCCTTTGGTAAACCCATTAATCTTTATGATCGTTCCTCTTTAGGTGCATTAAGCTATGAAAAACTCGCGCGAGAGGTAATTGAGCGTGCCGGCAGTATTTAAGAAAAAAGGGCTAGGTAAGGGTATCGGAGCCATCATCGGCTCAGATCCTGTGGATAAAATCCTTGAAGGGAGTGGATCGGAAGCGAAAAATGAACCGCTGGATATTCCTTTGAATAGTATTGAACCAAATCCACATCAGCCGAGGGAGAATTTCGATGAAGAATCTTTGCGTGGCCTAGCTGACTCCATTAAAAGCGTAGGGATCATTAACCCGATCACTGTAGAGCAACATGGAAATCGTTTTCACATTATCACAGGCGAACGTCGTTTTCGTGCTGCTCGAATTGCCGGTTTGTTGACCATTCCCGCATTAATCCGGAATGTGGATGAACTACAGAACCGTTCTATGGCACTGATTGAGAATATCCAGCGGGAGGAGCTTAATGCCATTGAAGAGGCTAAGGCTTATAAAATACTCATAGAGCGTTTTCAGCTGAAGCAGCAGGATGTTGCTGCCAAAGTGGGTAAAGATCGAAGTACCATTACCAATATCATGCGTCTTTTGCAACTACCACAGCAGATTCAAAATGAATTGGTACACAAAGAGATTAGTCATGGTCATGCACGGGCGCTTCTTGCCCTGGAACACGAATCTGCCCAACTTTCTGCGCTAAAGGATGTGATGGAGAATGGTCTTTCGGTTCGCCAACTGGAAAAGAATATCCGCGAAAATCGTTACCAGGAGCGAGCTGCCAGGGAGAAAAAGGAGTCGAGAGCAAAATCAAAAGACGCGCAGATAAAACATCTCGAAGAGGAGTTGCGCTCCGTGCTTGGTACCAAAGTAGAGATTCAGCATAAAGGGAAGAAGGGTACGATTGCGATTCACTACTATTCTCTGGAGGATTTTGATAGGATTCGAGAATTATTAATACCGGACTGAAGATAATCTTATCTTAAATGGAAACGTAGTTGGTGCTGTGAAAATCATTCAATTTTTGTACTCAGAGGGTGGCCTGGCATTTTTGCATTTTACGCAAACGATCATGTTTGCCACCATGATATATATTCTCCTTGCTGAGTATTTGCGTACCAAGCGTTCCGAACTTGTTTTTAAGTTAATCGCTGCACTCAGTATCACCGCAATCAATATTGCCACAACCACAGTATTGATTTTAAGGGTTTTTTACGAGATCCATGTATCAGAAAAATATGTACCCCTAATTTTTAACGCCCTTTTTGCGGTCATCGTTCTTGCATTGGCTCGCGCATTTGTTTACGACTTCATTCATAATAAACAGCGCTTTGATCTAGTAATTCGCATAGGTATGGGATTCGTACTCATAGGCTATGTTTCGATTCAATTGTACTGGATTGCAATTTTTACCCCTGGAATGATTTTTGGAAAATCAATTTTTCAGCTCACCTTCTCCATGTTTTTTATTTTTATGATCGGTTTCTCGATCTACTATATATTGAGTTTTCGCCGGAAATATCAATTCCGTCTCATTCTTGCATTTGGGTCGATTGCTGTTGCTCAGTTTGTCAATATTTATGCAGTAGTTTCTGTTGATTTTCCTCCTGAGCTTCTTATTCTGCGCGCCTCAGCTCCGTTACTTGTTCCGATTATGTTTGCTAGCGTTGTTTTTAAGGAGTTAATCGAGGCGGTGGTAACTATGGCGGATCACCTGAGGGAGGTGTTCGAGAGTGAGCGTTCTTTGGTTCTGGATCTTATGAAAATGAGCGGTGAATTATCCAGCTATTCCGATTCTCTGGTGAAAATGTCCGTTGAAGGTTGGCAAAAACTTTCCGGAGTTGTTGAAAATATCTATGCTCAGGAGAAGGATAGAGATGATATTTTATCGATGACATCCGCAACCTCGAATCTTGTGGAGACTATGGTGGAGTCCGCGCGCACTACAGGAGTCAATCCATCCTCAAAAAAGTCAAATGGCATCACCAATGAATTTGGCTTAAGGGATGACCAGAAGGCGATAGAACAAACACTACAGGGGGTGCAGAAAGCTTTTCAAAATGCGGATGAAATTTTTGAAAATATGCACAAGTTGTTGCAGAATTTGCTTGCGAGTTCCTCGCGCATTTCGCAGGCGTTGGACATAACCAATGAGGTTTCCGATCAGACCAATATGCTTGCCCTGAATGCGGCTATTGAAGCGGCACGAGCTGGTGAAGCAGGAAAAGGATTTTCCATTGTTGCTGATGAGATTGCAAAGCTGGCGGAGCGATCCATGCATAGTTCAAAAAGTATCGATACATTTGCCATAGATATTGTAGCAGGTGTAAACCGTTCTCATGCCATCCTGGAGGATGGTCGCCACAAATTAACGGAGAGTCTGAAAGAGATGCGGAAAATTCAGAGTTTTTTTGATGATGTTACGTTTACATCCGATCTGTTTGAAGCTATGATCATAACTCGGAATGAACTTTTCTATAACCAGAAATTAAAAAGCGAAAACGTTTACCGCAATATGATTGCAACGGATAAATTGATTAAAAAAAATCAAGAAAATGCAAATGTCATGAAAGATGCCATTAGCAAACATATACGCGATATAGAATCCATTGCAGGCGTTAGCGATGAGATAAACGATATGATTAAAAAATTGAATCGAACAATTAATGAGATCATTAAAACAACTGAAAAACTGGAAATAATTACAGGTTCAAAATGATCGTGAGAAGAAAGACTAGACCAGTACAGGTAGGCGCTCTTACTGTTGGCGGCGGCGCCCCTGTTTCTATTCAATCAATGACCAAGACAAAAACAGAAGATATTGATGCCACTGTAGAACAGATTTTAAGTTTGGAAAAAGCTGGTTGTGATATTATCCGTTCTACCGTCAATACCAGGGCTGCAGCTGATGCGATAAAAGAGATCCGAAAATCCATTCATATTCCTCTGGTAGCGGATATCCATTTTGATTACAGACTTGCCTTGAGATCGATTCATAACGGTATCGATAAAATCAGGATAAACCCAGGTAATATAGGTGAGTCCAGAAAGATTCGTATGGTATTAGACGCCTGTAAGGAGGCTCGAATACCTATTCGTATTGGCGTGAATGCAGGTTCTTTAGAGAAAGATATCCAGGAGAAATATGGCTATCCGACAGCGCAGGGGATGGTGGATAGCGCTTTACGTCATATTCGCATTTGCGAGGAGAACGGTTTTGAGGATATTATTCTCTCCTTGAAATCTTCTCATACAAGTATGATGATTGAAGCGTATCGCAAACTGACTGAATTGGTGAATTATCCTCTCCATTTGGGTGTAACCGAGGCAGGCACGCGCTTCAGTGGCACAATAAAATCTTCTGTAGGAATAGGTACCCTTCTGGCGGAAGGAATTGGGGATACCATACGGGTATCTTTGACGGATGAGCCAGAGGAGGAGGTTCGGGTTGGTAAAGAGATCCTGAAAGCTCTGGAGATGCGACAGAGTGGTGTAACCATCGTATCCTGTCCGACCTGTGGCAGGCTAGAGGTTGATATGTTGCCGATTGCCCGGGAGATAGAGCAAAGGGTGGCTTCCCTATCGAAAAATATACGCGTTGCTGTTATGGGATGTGTCGTCAATGGTCCTGGCGAGGCACAGGATTCTGACCTTGGAGTGGCATGTACCAAAGGCAAAGCAATTCTATACCGCAAAGGGGAAAAAGTGGCCACAATTAGTGAAGAAGAGATAATACCCAGGCTTCTCGAAGAGATCGAGAACTTTAAAACAACAGACTAAAGAGCGTTTATGGAAAGACTTTATACCCCTTGGAGACGAAACTACATTGTCGGTGCCGAGGCAAAAATTAATGATGAGAAAGAGGACAAGAGTTGTGTTTTCTGCGATATTTTTACAGATACACCGGATAATGATTCTGCCAATTTACTTTTACTAAGAAACGTTAACAGTTGCATATTGTTAAATAAATTTCCATATAATAGTGGTCATTTAATGGTTATACCTCTGCTTCATGAAGGAGACCTTACAATGTTGTCTGCGGAGATACAGAGTGAACTGATGTATGTAACCTCTTATGCTGTTTCGATTCTGCAACAGACCTACCGACCGAAAGCATTCAATATCGGGATTAATATGGGGAAAACGGCAGGAGGAAGTATCTCAGAGCATATCCATATTCATATTGTTCCTCGCTGGGATGGCGATACCAATTTTATGCCAGTAATCGGTCAAACTAAAACCTTGCCGGAAGAGCTGCCCCAGACTTATGAGCGTCTGGCGGCAATGATAAAAAATAGACCTCTTCTGGCCTGAAAGTAAAGGAATCAGGACTCCTTTTTCTTGTCAGTCTCCCCTGTTTTAGGTTTTTCATCGGATTGAAAAATTTTCTTTACATGATCGAAAATATTTGAAAAGCTTTTTGCTAATTCATCACCGAGCCTTTCAAGCTCCTTTTGGATATCTTCAAGCGCGCCGCTGCTACGGTCTTGCCATTGCTTCATTTTTGCCTGGAGATCCTCCCGTTTTTGCTTGAGTTCGTCAATTTTTTTTCTAGCCTCTTCTTTCGCGCTCTCTTTTGTCTTGTCAAATTGAGATTCCAGGTCGCCTAATTTGGCGTCCCACTCTTTTAATAACTCACTCGCCTTTAATAGCAGGCTATCGCGATCTTCTGCCATCTTTTCCTCCCAAAAAATGAATAAAATAATTTACTTAACTGAGAATTTTTTAAAAGCTTCCAGGAATTCAATGGGCAACGGAATAATCGTATGAGTAGATTTTTCGGAAGCGATCTCATTGATTGTCTGTAAGTAACGAAGTTGAATTCCATTGGGGTGCTGCCCTATGGTAATCGCAGCAGCAGCCAGTTTTTCGGCGGCCTGAAGCTCTCCTTCTGCGTTAATTATTTTAGCTCGGCGATCGCGTTCCGCTTCTGCCTGTCTTGCCATAGCTCTTTGCATCTCCACTGGAAGGTCAATATGCTTTAGCTCAACACCTGAAACCTTGACGCCCCAAGGGTCGGTATGAAGGTCAAGGATAGATTGCAAATCTTCGTTTATTTTTTCGCGATCCTGTAAAAGCTCATCCAACTCCCGATTTCCGCAAACAGAGCGCAGGGTAGTTTGAGCCAATTGGCTGGTCGCGTAAAGATAGTTTTCAATCTCGATAATAGCCTTAACTGGGTCAATCACTCGAAAATATAAAACGGCATTTACCTTGATCGAGATATTGTCCTTGGTTATCACATCCTGAGCTGGAACATCCATCGTAACAGTTCGCAAATCCATTTTTTGCATTCTATCGACCAGGGGGATAATCCAGATGATGCCAGGACCTTTCGCGCCAACGATGCGTCCCAATCGAAAAACCACTCCTCTTTCATATTCGGTTAAAATACGAAACCCAGAAATGATGATCAAAAGGAGAAAAAGAACCGGACTCAGAAAAATGAGATCCATAAGGTCGCTCCTATATTCTTGGTTGAATTATAAATGACGTAATAGAAATTTTTCGTACTTTTGCACCCAGGATGGAGAACCATTCTGGGATAGTTGTATCGAAAAAGCTACCGCTAGTAAGGCTGCTCCTATGCCAAAAAAAACACTGATGAGGGCATAATATCCAACAGGCATCGATAAAACGTCCTTTGGGAAATAGATCCTCATGACCAAAGGTACAACCATTAGGGTAAAAAAACCAATCAAAAAAAACAACGACCAGATTAAGGGCTGCATCGCTTTATGATGAATTGGTGCAAAAAGGCGTACATAGAGAGATTCCGGTACATTTTTCTGCGGTATGGCGCGCAATCCCCTGATGATGCTCTCCATGATCACTTTTTCATTACGGCATTCGGAACAGATTAAAATGTGATCGATGGCCTCTGATGAAAGATTTTCCGGATCTTGATATATCTCTTTTCTATAATGTTTCATATAAACTCCTGATCTTCTAATTTTTTTCGTAGAATCTGTTTTCCTCTGTGAATATTTGCTTTTAGCGTACCTTCATTGATCGAAAGTTTTACGGCGATATTGGCATAGCTGAGCTCTTCATAATAGTAGAGTAATAACGGTAGCCGGTACTTTTCAGGTAGGCTTTCTAATGCCTTTGCCACAACCTCATTTTGATCCCGTGCAGACAGAGCCTGGAAGGGATCGCTGCCAATGCCTGAAATCGCCATTGTTTCGATTTCATCATCCGAGCTGAAGAACCACTCAGTTTTTTTTTTCCTGAGACGGTTTAACCCCTCGTTCAAAGCAAGCGAATAGAGCCAGGTCGAGAATTTTGCTCTTCCGGCAAATTGATCAAGGCGGCTGAAGGCCTTCTCGTACACATCCTGCGAAAAATCGAGCGCATCCTCTTCATTTCGAAAGAGCCTGAGCCCAAGGTTATAAATCATTTTCGATGTATCGAAAAATAGCTGCTCCTTGTCGAAAATATCTACATCACTCCTGTTCACTCGAAAGCCAGCACCGAATCATAGCTCATTTTTTTGCATCAAGAAGAAAAAAAGCAAAAACCCCAAACCGACAGAAAAAGGAATTAGACCACCAAAAGAGGCGTAGCTTACTCCATCGATAATGATAAAAAAGATGGTCATGGGCAAACCTAACGCTGTCGCTACTGTTCCAATCAGTAAAGACCAGGATCGGATGTTTTTCCAGAACTGCGGTTCATAATGGCCGCTTTTGATGATCTCTCTCTGGATGCGATAGCGCCAGAGTAGGAAGAAAAATAGCAGGATGGATCCTGCTACAATGCCTACAAGGGGGACTATGGCTAATATAATTTGTGCAGTGGTACTCTCGTGCATATTGCTTCCTGAATCAATTTGAATAGGAAAACCAATTTCCATACGAATAACATCCCATTGGACAGATTTTTATCTTTGAAAGTTGCAAAAAATCAGTTTTCTCTATAGGAATTGGCATTTTTTAAACGGTTAGTATTACCATCTTCTAAGAGGATTCATCGATAGGTTCAACAATCATCTCCATCCCTTGTACGGCAACGACACGAACTTTATTCCCAGGGTATAGGTTCTCTTTTGACGTGGAAGAAGAGGATGCGTTCCATGTCTCTCCGTGCAGGAAGATCTTTCCGGATTTTTCCGGTAGTATCTCCTTGGTTACCTTTGCCTTTTGGCCGACTAACCCCTCAAGACCTGTAATTGGTCTGCGCAGGGCTGTTTTTCCAATAAAATAAAGAATAAAGCCAAGAAAAGCAGAGAGGGTGATGGCTAGAGAGACAACCAGCAGCCACGAAACATTCAGGTCTGACTCCGGAGTGTCAAACAGGAATAGGGCCCCTAAAACAAAACTGATGATTCCTCCTGAACCGAGTATGCCAAAACTAGGAACCATAAATTCCGCTGAGAGTAGTAAAATTGCCAGGATAATTAGAGCCAACCCACCATAGTTTATGGGAAGAATCTGCAGGCTTACTAAACCGAGTAAGAAGGAGATACCGCCCAAAACTCCCGGGAAATAGGTTCCGGGATGGTAGATCTCGGCAATGATGCCAATAGAACCCAATGATAACAGCAAGAGTGCGATATTGGGGATGCTAAGGATATTGAGAATTTTTTGTACCAGGGTCATCTCCTTTGGCACCTGGATAAGATTTTCTGTGTGCAATTGACGGGTTTTTCCGAGAACTGTAACTGTACGACCATGAACCTGTTTTAATAGCGATTGGTAATCGGTGGCGATGAGATCGACAACACCCCTCTCTTTGGCCTTTTCGGCTGTTAAAGAGTGGCTATATTTTACAGCCTCAATGGCCCATTTCGCGTTTCGCCCGGTTTTATTGGCAATGGCTTCAATAAATGAGGAGGCATAGTTTTCTACTTTTTTGGCCATATCCTTACCCCCTTCCTCTTGAATATCTTTGCCGGAGCCAGAAACGGGGTGGGCAGAACCAATACTGGTGCCTGGAGCCATCGCGGCCACATGTGCAGCCATGGTTATAAAAACACCTGCAGATGTGGCACTTGCACCCGCAGGGGCAATTAGAATGAGTACAGGGATAGGGGAATTCAGGATGGTCTGGACAATCTCTTTTGTGGAAGAGAGTAACCCACCTGGCGTGTCCAGTTCGATCAGTATAAGTTCATGATGGCTTGCTGTTGCAAATCGGATGCCTTTCTGGATGTAATCTGCTGAAGCGGGATTGATTCCTCCTTTTATTTGAAGGTAGGTATATGTCCTTACCTGGTTGGCAGCAGGCAAGAGGGCGACAAAGAGAATCAGTTGCATCATAAATATCCAGAATACAGGTAAAAATTTTCTCATTTTTATTCCCATCGCTTCTCTTCTATGTTGTTAGTTTCCAATTTGACAGATTTTTTTGCCTTTTAAATCATTTTTATTAATTTATTTGAATAATAACTGATTTTTTTCGTTTTTATTATAAGCAGCTAACCTAATGGTTTTTTATGTGAATGAGGATCTTACAAAAAATTTTCCATATATACCGAAAAAAATTCGGTCGACTCACACGATGTGAGGAGTGCGAAGAGCAGGATTGCTCAAGTGTCGATTTTGCTAGGGCAGCAAAAAATCGACCCGGATTTGACAGGGCAGCTTTTTGTGACGTCCTGTCACAGCTGCATAAGTTACATCCTGTAACTCAGATGTCAAAAATCCGATCCCATGGCATCGCCTTGGGAGACCAAAGCTTTTTGGATAATGAAACTTTTGCTTAACTTAGTTTATCCCGAGCGTTGTCGAGGGATCGAAGCACTAGAAAGGGCGAAAAGCACTTTCTTCGCAGTATAAATCAAGGTCAGAACAAGATATGATTCGAAAGCCAATACAAACCCTTATCAAGCAGGCATCCATTCTCATCGTTGACGATCAGATGACAAATATTGTGTTGTTAGAGAAGATTCTGCGCTCGGACGGTTACCAGAATATTACCTCCACAACGCAACCCATAGATGTTCTGGAACTATATATGGCAAATCAGTTTGATATTGTTTTACTTGATCTGGAAATGCCCCGGTTGAATGGCTTTGAGGTTTTGGAACAACTTCAGAATTTTGAGAGAGACAATTATGTTCCTGTCCTTGTGGTAACTGCCCAGAGCGAAGAGGACATTCGCCTTCAGGCACTGCAGCAGGGAGCCAAGGATTTTATCACCAAACCCTACAATAGTCTGGAGGTTTTAAACCGGACCCGAAATATGATCGAGGTGCGCATTCTCAATAAGCAGCTTTTGAATCAAAATCGTATCCTGGAAGAGCGGGTTCTGGCGAGAACCCAGGAGCTGGAGAATACCCGTTTTGAGGTGATTCAGCGTTTAGCCAGAGCCGCGGAATACCGTGATCAGGAGACCGGCAACCATATTTTGAGGATGAGCCACGTAAGCAGGCTTTTGGCAGAGAAGTTGGGATGGCAGCAATATGATCTGGAGGTTATTTAAATGCGAGTTCACTTCATGATATAGGTAAAATTGGGATTCCTGACAAAATCCTACTGAAATCAGGTCCGCTTGATCCGCAGGAATGGGAGATTATGAAGACTCATGTTATCATTGGAGCGGAAATTATGGAAAATGCAAGCCATACACTGCTGCAGATGGCAAAGACCATTGCCTTAACCCATCATGAAAAGTGGGATGGTAGCGGGTATCCCTTTGGACTCAAGGGAGAAGAAATTCCTATGGCAGGCAGGATTGCTGCGCTTGCGGATGTGTTTGATGCTCTCTTATCTGTAAGACCATATAAGAGATCCTGGTCTCTTGACGAAGCGGTGACGGAGATAAAAAACCAGAGCGGGCGGCATTTTGATCCTCGCTTGGTGGATATCTTTTTGGAAAACCAGGTGGCTATTCTTGCTATTTATCAGAAATTTCGTGATAGTAGTTTAGAAAATGGATAGTCTAAGTTAGTGCCTGGCAGGTTATTTTAATAAAAAAAGCTGCACCTAGGAACGTTTCCACAGAGTGCAGCCATCAAACATCTTAAGCGCGTCCTGCGCTGCCAAGCACCGCTTCGTTTTTATGCCGAATAATTTTTACCAGCTCTTCTCGGGCCGGCCCTAGGTATTTGCGCGGATCGAATTCGTCGAGTTTTTCTGCCAGAACCTTTCGGATCAGAGCTGTAAATGCTAATCGTCCATCGCTGTCGATGTTGATTTTACATACTGCTGATTTTGCTGCCCGGCGCAACTGCTCTTCGGGTACTCCCGCTGCGTTTTCAATGCGTCCCCCATATTGATTAATCATGGCTACATATTCAGGTAAGACAGATGAGGCTCCATGTAGAACTATAGGAAATCCGGGTATCCTTTTTTCTACCTCATCAAGGATATCAAAACGTAGAGGAGGTGGATTTTCGCCTGGTTTGACCTTGAATTTATAGGCGCCATGCGATGTTCCTATGGAAATGGCGAGGCTATCCACGCCAGTCCTTTTTACAAACTCTTCGACCTCTTCGGGCTTAGTGTAGTGGCTTACTTCCGAGGATACCTCATCTTCAATGCCAGCCAGAACTCCCAATTCAGCCTCGACGGTCACATCATGGGCATGGGCGTACTCAACCACCTTTTTGGTAAGAGCAATATTTTCATCAAAGGAGTGGTGAGAAGCATCAATCATAACAGAAGAGAAGCCGGTATCCACACATGACTTGCAAAGTTCGTAGCTGTCGCCATGATCAAGATGCAGGGCTATAGGAATATTTCCACCCATCTCCCGCATCATTGCCACAGCTCCCATAGCCATATATTGGAGGAGGGTCTGGTTAGCATAATCGCGCGCCCCCTTGGAAACCTGCAGTATGACAGGGGAACGAGATTCAGTACATGCTCTGACAATTGCCTGCAATTGCTCCATGTTATTAAAGTTGTAAGCCGGTATGGCATATCCGCCGGCCATGGCCTTTTGAAACATCTCTTTGGTATTTACCAGACCTAACTCAGAATAATGCGTGGTCTTGGACATGAAAGCCTCCTGATATAAAGTGCAGATTTATTTCATCTACATATTTGGATCAGGAGGCAGGGGGTGACAAGGATTTTTTTAGCAATTTTAAGTGGGCTTTGGCAAGATTTCCTAACTGAATTTTCCGGTTAAATATTCATTGGTTTTTGGATGTTTGGGGTTGAGAAAAATTGTCTCTGTATCACCAAATTCGATTAAATCACCAAGCAAAAAGAAAACGGAGTAATCGGAGATTCGCGAAGCCTGCTGCATGTTGTGGGTAACAATGACAATGGTATATTCCGTTTTCAATTCGTAGATAAGCTGTTCTATGCGCGAGGTGGCAATAGGATCCAGAGCGGATGTCGGTTCGTCAAAAAGAATAATTTCCGGTTTGACAGCGATGGTTCTGGCAATGCACAGGCGCTGCTGCTGACCGCCCGACAAACTGGTTCCAGGGTGACGAAGCTTATCCTTGACCTCATCCCAAAGCCCCACTTTCAATAAATTTTCTTCTACAAGTTCGTCCAACTCTACCTTTCTCTTTTTTTCATTCACCAAACGGTATCCGGCAGTGACGTTTTCATATATCGACATTGTGGGAAAGGGATTGGGCTTTTGAAACACCATACCGATTTTACGTCGGATAACTCGCGGATCCATAGCAAAGAAGTCCTTATCATGAAACATGATATCCCCTTCGATACTGGCCTCGTCGATTAACTCGTGCATGAGATTGAGGCATCTGATAAATGTGGATTTTCCGCAACCAGATGGCCCCATGATTGCGGTTACCTGCTTTTCAGGAATATCAACATTGATGCTATGCAGCGCTTTATGAGAACCATAATAGGCGTTTAGATTTCTGATTTTGAGGATTGGCTGAAAGGCAAATCCGTGAAATGTGGTCTTTGTTGCTGTTTCCATGTTATTTATTAGCCTCTTTTGTTGGATAGACGATGTACAATCATTTTTGAAATAATATTGAGTACAATAACAATCGCTACAAGAATAATCGATGCAGCCCAGGCTAATTTGTGCCATGAGGGATAGGGGCTCATGGCAAAATTGTAAATCTGAAGTGGCATAGCTGCCATTGGGCTGGCAATATTCATCGAAAAGAATTGATTGCCAAAGGTAGTAAATAGTAAGGGAGCAGTCTCCCCTGCTATACGTGCTATGGCGATAATGATACCTGTTATGACTCCACTTATGGCCGATCGTAAAACAACAAAAATAGTGGTGCGCCAGTGACTTGTTCCCAACGCTAAGGCTGCTTCTTTCAAAGAGGGGTGGATGAGATTCATCATCTCTTCTGTAGTCCGGGAAATATAGGGGAGCATCATTATTGAGAGGGCGATTCCTGCTGAGATGGCTGAGTACTGACCCAAAGGACGTACAATAAGAGCATAGGCGAAAATACCTATAACGATTGAAGGAATGCCCTGTAATACCTCTGCTGCGAGACGAACCATGTCAGCAAAACGACTATGTTTGTTCTCGTACAAGAAAATTCCTACAGCAATCCCGATAGGAATACCTAAAATTGATGCAATCAGAATGAGATTGAGAGTGCCCACGATTCCGTTGGCAATTCCGCCACCGCTCTCCCCGACCGCTTTTGGTATTTCCGTAAATAGATCCAGACTAAGGCTAGAGGCTCCCTCGACAAGTAGATAGAAAACGAGAAAAAGAAGGGGTAGAATAGAAAAAATTGTAAATAAAATTACAGAAGCCAGGAAAAGATTATCTTTTACTTTTCGTATCAGCATTATCTGCCCACCCCTCTTTGGATTTTCTTTATGATAATTCGAGCTGCAAAGTTGATCACAGTGGTAATGATAAAAAGAATCAAACCGATTTCAATTAGAGCGGACCTATAGAGATCCCCCGCTTCTGCAAATTCATTAGCGATAACGGAGGCAAGGGTATTGGCCGGGTCATAGAGAGATGTTGGAATGGAAAATTTATTTCCAATCACCATTGTTACAGCCATGGTCTCTCCAATTGCTCGGCCTAGTGCCAGAATGAGTCCGGCGCCGATTCCAATGCGGGCGTAAGGGAGAATGACATAGCGAATGACCTCAAATTTCGTTGCGCCCAGACTATAGCCAGCCTCTTTAATGTCAGCCGGAACCTGTTTCAAGGTGTCCTTTGCAATAGCTGTAGCGTACGGTAATATCATGATAACAAGGACATTGATTGCTGCAAATAGACCAATTCCTGTAGGCTCTCCATCCAGAAAGGGGATCCAGGAAAAATAGGTTGCTAAAAAGGCTTCGATTTTTCTTAGGAAAGGAACAAAGATAAGAATCCCCCAAAACCCATAAATAATAGAAGGAATGGAGGCAAGAGTCTCCACCAGGAACTCGATAACTCTCCCGAAGCGGTTATCCGCATATTCACTGACAAAGATAGCCACGGATAGCGCATGGGGAATCGCTATAAGAAGAGCTGCAAATGAGGTCAACAAGGTTCCAACAATAAAAGGGAGAGCACCATACTGTTCCTTCACGGGGTTCCACTGCGACGAGAACAAAAAAGAGAATCCAAATTGCTTCATCGAAGGGAACGAGTCTACAATAAGCTGAAGTAAAATAAGCACAATAATGGATATTAGTATTGCAGCACTGACCATGAGCACAGATCGGTAGATTTTATCCGATCTGGAAATGGTCTTTATTATCCTCTTTTTGCTTTTTGGCGAGTCAGGGGATGGCTGCATAATGTTGCTGGTTGTTTCTGCCATTTTTTCTAACCTTATAATAATTTTTTACCTTTATAGTGTAAGGATTTTAACAGCGCATCCGCTTTGATTGCGGCGGAAGGGGAGAGACGACCGTATGTTAGCACTTCATTAAATTTCTGACCGTCATATATCATCCAATACAACATTTCTGCAAGAGCTTTTGCAGTATTGATGTTTTTTACAGAAACAGAAAGATCTTTATATAACAAAATCCAAGTAAAGGTGGTGATGGGATAGCTGTTCGGTAAATCAGTGTAAATGAGGGAATCCCAGATTCCATTTGGCAAAACAGATTCTGCTGCTGCCAGCAGGGATTGTACAGATGGAGTTATCCATTTATCTTGTCTGTTTTGAATTTTTGCAAAGGCAATATTATTCTGTTTGGCATAGGTCAATTCTGTATAGCCAATAGAGTATGGAATCTGCTTTACCAGAATGGTGACTCCAGGATTGCCTTTGGCGCCAATTCCCTGGGGCCAGGTGAGATTTTTTCCAGCACCGATGCTATTTTTCCATGCGGTGCTTGTTATGCTAAGAAACGTGGAAAATGCAAAAGTGGTTCCAGATCCCTCCGCTCTTCGGATTATGGCAATTTTTTTGTGGGGCAGATTCGCGTCTGGGTTTACTTTTTTTATATCTGCATGATCCCAGAAGCCAATTTCACCCAAAAAAATACGGGCAATAAGATCGCCTGACAAGTTGAGTTGCTGTTTTGTATCCGGCAGATTGTACACAACAACAACAGCACCCAGAGCTATTGGAACATGCAATATGGGTGAGTCTGGATTGTGTAGCTCCTTTTCAGAAAAAAGAAGATCGCTAGCGCCAAAATGAACTGTTTTATCGAGAAGCTGGCGTAGGCCTGCTGAAGATCCAATTGGCAAGAAATTTACTTCAATGTTATGAATTTGCTTGTAGGCTAGAAACATTTTGGAATAGAGCGGATAGGGAAATGTGGCTCCAGCACCGATGATAAGATCCGGTTTTTTACTCTGCTGGCACCCCAGACCGATGGAGAGAACCAACAGAAGGATCATTGCAGAGGGTCGTTGCTTTTTCAAAGGGATTCTCCGTTACTATGGAAATTGTTTTGTTCCTAACATTATCATAACCCGAAAAAAAAGAGAACAAAAAAAAGGCTACCCTCTCGAGTAGCCTTTTGTGCTGCGTTGTGATTTACATCGCGTCTATGATCGCGTTCAAGGTTGGACTTGGACGCATCGCCTTGGTGACTTTGGCATGGTCGACATGGTAATAGCCTCCCATATCAACGGGTTTGCCTTGCGCAGCGAGAAGCTCTGTATTAATCTTTGCTTCATTCTCTTCTAGCTGTTTGGCCACCTTGGCAAAACGCTCTTTCATCTGCTGATCCTTGGTTTGAGCAGCCAGAGCCTGAGCCCAATACAATGCCAGATAGAAATGACTTCCCCGGTTATCGATCTCTCCCACTTTTCTAGCTGGAGATTTTTCGTTTTCGAGAAATTTTCCAATGGCTTCATCAAGGGTGTCAGCCAACAACTGAGCCTTATCATTCTTATAGTTTGCAGCTACCAGTTCCAGAGAGGGAACAAGTGCGCAGAATTCACCCAGTGAATCCCAACGCAGATATCCCTCTTTTTGGAACTGTTGGACGTGCTTAGGAGCGGAGCCGCCTGCACCAGTTTCAAAAAGACCACCACCTTCCAGTAGAGGGACAATCGATAACATTTTCGCGCTGGTGCCAAGCTCGAGGATGGGGAAAAGGTCAGTCAGGTAGTCGCGGAGAACGTTTCCGGTCACAGAGATAGTGTCTAACCCTTTTCTGATTCTCTCCAGGGAGTAGTGCATCGCTTCTACCGGAGCCATAATCTTAATTTCGAGGCCATTGGTATCATGGTTTTTCAGGTATTTATTTACCTTTGCGATAACTTGGGTATCATGAGCCCTATTGGTATCCAACCAGAAAATAGCTGGCGTTTTGCTTGCTTTCGCGCGGTTGACTGCCAGTTTTACCCAATCCTGGATCGGAATATCCTTTACACGGTAGAGTCTCCAAATATCGCCTTGCTCTACTTTGCTCTCCATGAGAATTTTTCCGGATCCATCCACTACCTTGACAACGCCATCACCAGCCATTTCAAATGTGGTTGGATGTGAGCCGTACTCTTCTGCTTTTTGTGCCATCAAGCCGACATTGGAAACACTACCCATGGTTGCAGGGTTAAATTGCCCATTCTTCTGAGCGTCCTTGATAATTTCACGGTAAATCGTTGCGTAGCAACGGTCTGGAATCATGGCGATGGTATCATGCAGTTTATCGTCTGGTCCCCACATCTGTCCGCCATCACGTACCACGACTGGCATGGAAGCATCGACAATGATATCATTTGGGACATGAAGGTTTGTGATGCCCTTGCTGGAATCAACCATTGCCAGAGCTGGTCTTTCATTGTAAACAGCGTTGATATCCTTTTCGATCTCGGCTTTTTTATCAGCAGGCAGTTTGCTGAGTTTAGACAGGATATCGCCAAGGCCAAAATTTGGGTTGGCTCCGATCTGCTTCAGGGTTTCACCATGCTTTTTGAACACATCTTCATAATAGACAGATACAGCATGGCCAAACATGATGGGATCAGAAACCTTCATCATGGTTGCCTTGAGGTGCAGAGAAAGCAGAACGTTCTCTTTTTTTGCTTCCACGATGGTATCCGCATAAAATTTTCGCAGAGCATTTTTACTGATAAAGGAGCAAGATAAGATCTCACCTTTTTCAGCGGTTAATTTGTCAGCAAGTACTTTGGAACTGCCATCTTTCCCTGCAAACTCAATCTTGAATGCTCCCCCATTCTCCATGGTAACCGATTTTTCATTGCCATAGAAGTCGCCGCTGTTCATGTGAGCGACCTTGGTCTTCGAGTTGTCGGGATAGGGGCGCATCATGCGGTGAGGGTTCTTTTGGCCGAATTTTTTAACAGAAGCTGCGGCGCGGCGATCAGAGTTTCCTTCCCGTAGAACAGGGTTTACGGCAGAGCCCAGAACCTTGGAATAGCGCTGCTGGATCTCTTTTTCTGCGTCTGTTTTTGCCTCTTCAGGATAGGCCGGCAGATCATAACCTTGCTCCTGCAACTCTTTGATTGCGGCTTGAAGCTGAGGAATGGAAGCGCTGATATTCGGCAATTTTATAATGTTCGCGTCAGGTGTTTTGGCAAGCTCACCCAATTGGGTTAAAAAATCGGGAATTTGCTGGCCTGGCTTCAGCCTTTCAGGAAATGTTGCAATGATGCGACCGGATAATGAGATGTCTCGAGTTTCTACATCAACACCAGTCCCTTTTGTAAAGACCTGCACAATGGGGAGCAGAGAAAAAGTTGCCAAAGCTGGCCCTTCATCAATCTCTGTCCAGATGATTTTTGCATTTTTATTTGCCATATCTTCTCCTTGGTTATTATAATACTGAAATTTTTTTGTATCTTTCCGGGCTTTCCTGGTAGGTCATTTCGATGCTGAGGTTCCATTTGAAACAAAGCCAATATCAGTCCGATACAAAGCAAAGACATTCCAATGATCTGAAGCCGCAGAAAAAAGGCACAGCTTCGATTTTGTGTAACATTTTTGAGGCCTAAAATCATATTTTTCTCCATAGTGTCAAGAACTTTGAAGCAAACAGACAAATACTCATCGGATTGGAACATCAGGGCTCAGAAAATTATAAAGAGGTTGTTGTGACCTTAAACCGAAATGAAATTGGTGGAAGGTCACACGATGTGAGGTGTGCGAAGGGCACTTTCCTTGCAGAATAGAAATCGGTTGCAAAAAACCCTTAGTCAGAAAAAGTTGTAAAAAGGTACAAAAAAAAAGTATAATAAGGAATAATTAGAAAAGGAAATGGGTATGATAAAGATTAAAAGGGCTTTGATCTCTGTTTGGGACAAGCACAACCTTGAAGAGTTGGTAAAAACTTTGGCCCACCACAATGTCGAGATTATCTCAACAGGAGGTACTCTTCAGAAGATCCGTGAAATGGGCGTAGAGGTGCATTCCATTGGGAAATTTACCCAATTTCCAGAGATGCTCGATGGGCGAGTCAAAACGTTACATCCCAAAGTTCATGGCGGCATTTTGCATATGCGCGATAACGAAGAGCATCTAAAGCAGATCCTGGAGCATAGTATCGTTCCCATTGATCTTGTGGTGGTAAATTTATACCCCTTTGTTCAAACTATATCGCAGCAGGATGTAACGTTTGAGGATGCGATCGAGAATATTGATATTGGCGGCCCTACGATGTTGCGCGCAGCTGCAAAAAATCATAAATTTGTGGCTGCTTTGATGCATCCTCAGGATTATCCAAAAATTATTGAGGAATTAAATAAAAATCAGGGAGCCTTAAGCCATGAAACCAGGTTTGAATTGGCGCGAAAGGTTTTTAATTATACCGCATCCTATGATGCGGCCATTTCTGCGTACCTGAATGATCTTCAAGGAGAGGGACAACCCCGTTATCTCAATCTGGCTTTTGAGAAGAGACAGGAGTTGCGCTATGGAGAGAACCCTCACCAGAAAGCCACATTGTATGCGGATCAGCTCAGCAAAGAGGGGAGTCTTGTAAACGCCCAGCAACTCCAAGGAAAAGAGCTTTCTTTTAATAATTTGCTGGATTTTGATGCTGCCCTGAATATTGTGCAGGAGTTTGCCGAGCCTTGTGTGGTGATTATCAAACACAATAATCCAGCAGGAGTTGCTATCGGTGAAAATAATACATCCTTGGCAGATGTGTTTGCAGATGCCTGGTCCTGTGACCCTGTTAGCGCATTTGGCTCCATTATTGCCATCAATCGTGAGGTAGATAGGGCGACGGCAGATCTTGTGAATCAATATTTTGTCGAGGGGATCATCGCGCCCTCTTTTTCTACCCAGGCGCTAGATGTTTTGGGCAAAAAAAAGAATATTCGGTTACTGGCTACTGGGCACCCCTTGCGGGCTGCAAAGCATTATGATGTCAAAAGGATTAACGGAGGGATCCTTTTTCAGGAAGAGGATACTGAGCTGTATGAAAGAGAGGCGCTCAAGGTTGTTACTAAAAGGGAGCCAACACCAGAACAGTGGAAGGCGCTTGAGTTTTCCTGGAAAATCTGTAAGTACACAAAAAGCAATGCGATCGTTTTTGCGGATCATCGAAAAATCTTTGGGGTCGGCAGCGGCCAGATGAGCCGAATCGATTCCGTTAAAATTGCAGCAATTAAGGCAGAAAATTTTTCTCATGATATCAGCTTGGCAGTTATGGCATCGGATGCTTTTTTCCCTTTCAGGGATAATATTGATGCTGCCGCTCAATTGAAAATTCAGGCAATTATCCAGCCGGGAGGCTCTATAAAGGATCAGGAGGTTATCGATGCCTGCAACGAACACAATATTGCAATGGTATTTACCAATATGCGCCACTTTCGCCATTAATATGCGAAATGGTGCTATGCATGTGGTTCTTGGAGCGGGAGGTGAGAGTTTTTTCGCAAGAAACCTCGGAGAAAAAGAGATTATTTTTTGAGAATGAGAAAAAATTTGTATATTTCCTTTCTCCACAAAGTAAAGGAATAATTATTGAGAAATTTTGTCCCTTTGGCGGTTTTAGATAGTAATACCTTTAGCAGGCGATAAAAATAACAAGAGTTTGAATTTATTGAACTTTCTTTTGATAGATTTGTCTAATTCAAAAGGACTATGAAGGGGTATCCAGATTTCTTAGAAAGAAATATTTTGGTTGCCAAAATTTAGAGTCTCAGGGATACTTATTTAGGACTATTTTTTAACAATTTCTGGAGGAGATTCCATGAGAAAACACATTTCCCTAGTACTGGCTGCTTTTCTGGTTGCCGGATTGGCTATTTTTACTAGCTGCGGCCAAAAAATTGGCGGCGGATTAGATGGTCAGGTTCAGACTGTGAAAACAGAAGGCTGGATCGATGATCATACCTTCCGGGTAACCAACATGGGTGTTGCCAAAGCTGGTGAAACCAATGTCACCAAACGTAAAATCCAATCAAAAGAAGCAGCAATTTTGATGGCACAAAAAGATATTCTCGAAAAATTCAAAGGTGCCAGAATTCAAGGTGCTTCTGGATCCGTTGATGGTGAGCTTACAGGTATCGCGATCGCTAAAGAGTTTGGCGGTATGGTTAAGGGCGGTTCTGTAATCAAAGTAAGCTGGACCAAAGAGCAGCAGGACTGTGAAATCGTTTATGAGGTAAAAGGACGCAACCTGAAGAAACAGGTTATGTTCGGAGTGCAGTAACAGACGATTTTCACCTGTTTCCTTGAAAAAAGCCAGGTTTGCGCCTGGCTTTTTCTTTGTCTTGACCTAAAAAAATCCGGTCGACTCACACGATGTGAGGAGTGCGAAGAGCACTTTCTTCGCAGTATATCGCAAAGGCTCTTGATTCTTTACCGTATTGGTTGTATATTTTACATGGAAAGATAACCCTTATGAGGCGTGTTCTATGACTAAGAAAATAATTGTAATCCTAATTGGAGCTCTTTTTATGGCTGGTTCTGTTTTTGCGGCCGCCAAAAAAAAGCAGGTAAAGGTAACACCAAAAAAATACCAAGCACCGAAATTTGATAGTGCCTATTTTGTTGAAGAAACCTATCCATTTGTTACAGCCGCTGACTGGCGGGCTGTGGCCAGCGCATACCAGCAAGCAGGAAAGAGCGCTCTGGCAGAATCAGCTATAGCTTTTGCCAAGCGTTTGGAAGAGAGAGCAAAACAGCAGAATCAGGCCGGAGAAAAAGCGGGTCAGTAGTTTCCCCTTTTTTCAGCCTGGATCACTAGCGGATATGAAATAGGATCCGCTGCTGCAAAAGGCCATTTTCATCAGCTACCTCGATAGAATGGCTGCCAGCTGGCAGTTTAGCGGTTTTTTTGAAACCCGGTCGGACAATCTGCCAAGCCTCTTGATTGATACGATAATGGAACCGTCGGTTTCCGTGGACTTTTCCAAAAGCCAGGACGATCTCTTGGTTTTCTATGCTCAATCCAGGGTCAAGGGTATAGATTGCACCTGGACGGGGGGATAGAATTTGTACTTCATCCTGATGCCTTTCTGGGAAAGAGAGCAGGCTACCTGGAGCTATTTTGGGTAGCCTGATTTGACCTGATTGTATGCGATTCCACTCCTCTGGTGTCAGTAATTCGGTATAGGAGTGGCAGCCGTTTTGCTCGGGCACTCCATCTTTGAGGCAGAGATTGTGCATTTGCCAATGGTCAGGATACTCAAAACGGGGCCGACCTCGTATTAATCTACGCATTACTTGATGGAAAATTCTTCCTGCGCCCCAGTGGCCAGAAACATCCCGCATCGGTTTCCCTGAAAAGTTGCCCACCCACACCCCGATAATATAATGGCGGCTGTAGCCGACGCTCCAGCCATCAATATTGTCCTTAGAGGTTCCTGTTTTCGCAGCCACATCAAAAGGAAAGTCCAGAAAGTTGCGCTGACCAAACGCGCTGCGACGCACGCTGGGATTTGAGAGGATATACTGCAATTTTAGGCTGGTTTCATTTGTATAAAAACGTCTGGCTTTTCCGAGAGAGAAGGATTTTTGCCCCTGAGAACCGATGAATAGAGGGAGCTTTTCACCTTTCAGTAAAAATAGGGAGTAGTTCCAGGTTAAATCTAACAGGGTTACCTGACCAACTCCGAGGGCCAAGCCTGCTCCATAATACGAAGCATCCTGACGAAGGTGTTGAAAGCCTAGTTCTTTTAGGTGGTTATAAAAATTCTGAACTCCGATTGCATCCAGCAGGCGAATAGCAGGAATATTTCTTGAATTGGCCAAAGCTTCATGCAGGGTCATCTTCCCCCAGAAGCGCATGTCGTTATTTCTCGGGATAAAGTACTCACCGTTTTGTAGAGGAATCGAAACCTCCTCATCAGAGATAACATGGTAGGGTCGCCAATCATGTTGATCCATCGCTAAGGCGTAAAGAAATGGTTTTAAGGCGCTGCCGCCATTTCGTAGAGCTATTGCGCCATTTACCTGACCGCTCTCTGGTTCCTGAAAATTCTGAGAACCCACCATCGCTATTAATCTCAGCCTTTGCTGTGAATTGTCATCTTGTTCCCTTTTGAGAACAACGACTGCGCTATTGGTTACTTCATGCTGGCGCAGAAATTCTAGCTCATTTTGTATAATCTGTACAATATCGGAGTTCAGTTCGGCGGAGATCGAGGTTTTCAAATCCCCTTGCAGCGAAGGAAAATGTTGCCGTAGCCAGGTTGTAAAATGCATCTGTTCCGGGGATGGCTCTTGGGAGTTTTTGTTTAGAGGGTAGAGCTGTTTTCGCAGTGAAAAAAGCGCTACATTGTCACTGTTCTGCTTTTGATCACCCTTTGTATGGAAATGGTTCCAGCGTTGATGGAGCCTTTGCCATTTTTTTGAAAAGTACTCCTCTTTGAGACTGCCGTGACGGACAAACAGGAGCAGGGTAAGCATTTCAGCCTCGCTCAAGTATCGGGGCTCTTTCTGGAAGTGGTGGAGCGCTGCTGCGTACAGGCCTGTCCGATGTGCAGGCATTGGCACCCGGTTAAAGTAGTGTTCCAGAATTGTCTGCTTGGAGACAAAAAGTTCTGTTCGTATGGCAAGCAGCGCCTCCTCGATTTTGCGCAGCATAGCAAAGGAGCTAAGGGAGGAGGAATAGACTGTCCGTACCAACTGTTGGGTGATGGTTGAGGCGCCGCTGATAACCTCCTGCTTGGAAAGGTTCAGCAGTAGGGATCGAATAATGGCAATGGGGTCAACTCCGGGATGGGAGAAAAAACGACGATCCTCTGACCAAAGAATCATACTTTGCAGCTCTGAAGGAAATTCACTTAAAGGGCGAAAATGGCGCAATGGGGTTTTTGGGTTGCTTAACTCTCGAAGCAAAATTCCTTCATTGGAGAAGATGCGAATCCCTTCCTGGCCCCGCCAAACAGATTCTGCATGCGGGAAGCGCCAGAAAGAGAGGAGAAACCAGAGAATGATAAGAGAGCTGATAAAATAGTACATTTTCCGTTAGCGAACAACGAATGAGCTACTTTTCGTCCGACCAAACACCTCTGGAGCGTACATTGCTTTGGCCTCGGCGCCGGGGAAAAGGGCAACTCCAGGTATGGTTGGCCGAAGGATGTAGTAAAAATGGTGAACTCCAGGGTAGAGAAAGTCCGCTGTGATTACGACCTTATCATCTCTGTATTCGTAACGTGTGTATTGCTGGTCATTTTTAGAGGCTAGTAGATCACCTAAGCGCATATCCTCTACCTGAAAACCTGTATTCACAACTTCTGCATTTGCGGGTAGTGGATCGATGATGACAACATTGGTTTGAGATTTGGTATTGATGACTGACATACGCACCAGATGCAATGCCCCTCGCTCCAGCGCCTGGCCGGGATCCAACGGAACTCCCTTTTTGCCGGAATCGACACTCGACGCTCCTGGTACAGGAAAGAGGTGTCGGTGGATCTCAAAACCCTCATCTCTGGCTTCGAGAAGAGGTTGTGCAAGCTGATAGCTTAACGTACCTAAATAGTAGAGTCGTCCTGTTTGCGAGCGATTGGAGATGGTAAAAGGTAGAATTTTACCCCGAGCAAACTCTTTGAGTTGGTCAGCATTGAGTTCATAACGGGCGGGCTGTAATTGATTGGGAACAAATGTGTGCTGCAGAATCGTTGTGGCGGCAATAGCCACATCAGCTTGAATCTGCTGGTCAGTTTTGTCAAACTTTTGAAAGTATTGAAACAAAGCCAAGGCAAGGTGCCCAGTGCTGTGACTGTCATACCAGAGATGACCCTTTTCGGAAACAGCATATTGAACCAGCGAGGCAAGGTAGGGATGGTCTGGCTTCTCTTGAATCATAGCGCGAATCACCTGACCAATGGCAGAACCCCTGGTATAAAAGGGGATGGTGTTGACAAGATGGTCTTCCCCTTGCAATTCTACATGCTGGGTTCCAATCGCCATCCGGTTTTGTATATTGTACCAGATCTGCTTTTGAACTGCCTCCAGGGATGAACGGCTCTCCTGTAAACCAAGCAGGAATGTCGCCTGAGCCCGCAGAGACATTTTTTGCAGGTTCTCGGAGAGGAAATTTTCCAGTTGATCTGGGTGCTTTCCAGCGCGGGCGAGAACTTCATAGATCATCGCTGAAATTTCAAGAATCTGGTCTACCTTCCATTGAGTTAGGTTTTTCGCAGTATAGGATTGAAGGTAGCGATATGCTTTTTGCATCACCCGAGAATCGGTGCGATATCCAAATTTCTGCGCCCATTGCATCACTTGTACAACATAAGCGGTGAGATAGGGGCTGCTTTGTTGAATTTGACTTTCTTTCCAAAGCCGAAATCCGCCATCGTAATTTTGGAACTCCTTTACTTCTCCAAGAAATAATTTTTCGATGACTGCAAAATTGTAACCATCTTTAGCCGGAATTTTTTTCTGGATCGACTGCAATAAGTTACCGCTTGTAATGGCCAGAAGAAAAGCTGACGCTCGCTGTTCCAGGCAAAAATAGGGATTGCTCTCAAAAAAACGGAAACCCCGTTCCAGTCCGAGCAGAGCAGTTGGCGCTAATTGAACTGTTAGAGAGTAGCTCTGTATGGATTCTCCAGCTTTCGGGAGGACAACTCCCTCCTGAACTGACTTGTTCGTGAATCCTGCGATGGAGAAGGCTTCAACAGGTTGATGCGGAATGACAGGAAAGGATACAACCACTTTATCCTGAATTTTATCCATAGGGGAGAGAGTCTGGGTAACTGGATTGACCTGGAGTAATCCCCGAATCACTTTATACCCCGCACCCTGTTTGTTATAGTAATTCAAATTGAGTTTAGCTGGAAAAGTAATTTCTTGGGCTATCCCAGGTTTGATCTGCATCACATGCTGATGTCCCTTGTTGAATTGTAACCATGGGGATTGGAGGGATACAGCAACACTTAGATCGCTACCTGTCTGGTTGTGGATTACGCCACCCAGGCTGATCTGATCCCCTGGTCGTAGAAAGCGGGGTGAGACAGGCTGGATCATCAACTGCTTGCGAACACGGATTTTATTTACTTTGAGATTGTATCTGCCCTGGTGAGAGGAGATCGCAGAGAGGCGAAATGTGGTTAGATTGTCCGGCAGTTGAAAGGTAACAGTTGCATTTCCGTCTGCATCCGCCAGGATTGCTGGATTCCAATAGGCTGTGTAACGAAAATCCTTTCGAGCCCCATCTTCATCCTGGGCGCTGAATCCGCCAAGTTTTGATCCGCTACTCCCATCATCTCCCCCTCCGCCAGGCCGATCTCCTTTTTGATTGTAGAGATACTGTTTCAATAGAAATCGGCGGTTTTCCAGCATGCGAATTTGAAGGGGCCAGTTCTGGTAGATAGCAGAACTGGGGTTCGTGAATTGGTATTGAATTAGATCAAGAACCCCTTCATCCGCCGCTGCCAGTACAACCTCTGAGCCAGGAGCGGTTTTTACGCGGACCGTAATTTTTTCTCCAGGAGCGAAAATCTCTTTATCGGTTTGCAAGGAAAGGGGGATGAAAAATGAGGGATCCTGAACCTGTAGGTTGACGATACCCATTTTAAATCTTGGTCTTCCTGCATCCGCGGAATAGAACCTGTGCTTTTGCTTTTTTGAAAATGAGGCGGGCGCCTCCTCCCGCGGTTTTATAAAAACCACACTGAAATAGACTGAGGGAAAATACTCTTTTTTTATCGGGACAGGTATGACCTTGTTGTGCTGATCCCAGGAGATAATCTGGTGGGAGTAGACTTTGGCTCTTTCGATAGTGAGAATGGCTTTCCCTGTGGCATAGGGCGATTTGATTAATATTTTAGCGGTTTCTCCAGGAAGATATTTTTCTTTGTCTGGAGTCAGAGAGAGGGAGTCGTCATTGCGATAACCGGAAAAATCGGCTCCACCATAAGCATAGATATTGGTTCGAGAGAACTGTTGCGTCCGGGGGTCATGGACTATAATCCAATACTCCCCTGCCTTAGGTGTTTTTAATGAAGAGGCGATGGGTCTGTTGCCGCTAAGGATGCGTTCTTTGCGAATTAACTCTAGAAAGCGGGTATTGCGCCACTGGTTTACCCCTGATGCGCCTTTTATTTGGATTGTTTTCCAATAGGTGCGGATTAGGTAGAGATCAAGTTGTTTACCTGCCATTGGTGATCCTTGATGATTCACCAGTACCGTCTCCAGCGCGAATGGTCGGGAAAAGTGTAAATATTTTTCAGAGATATTCATTCCGATGGTGTGATCCGCCACTTTGATAAGCGCTGTGCCTGTTTTGGTAACACTGCTTGCATCAACATTTTTCACCGTAGCGCTGATACGGAGCTGGTATGGCGATGATAGGGTCAAGGACTCTTGGTTATTTTGGAATTTTAAGATTGTATGCTTTGGCTTTAATGAAATTTGAGCGCTAAAATTTCCTGACGTGTCCAGTTGGCCGCTGCCGCCGCTGTAGTAGCCCTCGTGGCCGGTGCTCTCATTCTGATGGCGGTAATGGTAGTAGCTCGGCTCTACAAAATCGTCGTTGAACTGAAATTGGGGAAAAGAGGAAAAGGTTCTGTCGAAACTACTCAGAAATGCGTTCCAGGAGAGCTCGCTATTTTGCATTGGCGCGC
Organism: Leptospira biflexa; assembly: GCA_020720805.1. Classification (GTDB taxonomy): domain Bacteria; phylum Spirochaetota; class DYNZ01; order DYNZ01; family DYNZ01; genus DYNZ01. The sequence continues at coordinate 107,561 of DYNZ01000003.1, forward strand.
CAAATAGATACTCGCCATGGATTTTTACCTCCAGGGTTTCATACACTTTTTTCTCCATTAATCTTTGCAGGTTTACGGAATATACCGCTGGTTTGAACTCTTCCACTTGGAAACTATCGGATAAAGAGGGGGTCGTCTGATCCTGTGCGTTTATACTCACACGGTAATGCCCCAGTGGCGCATCAGCGGGAATTTTCCATTCTGTCCAGAGACCACCTTGCGCAGAGACTGTCCGCTTCTCTTTGAATACACTCTGTCCCGTAGAATTGGCAATTTCGATAGTGAGCTGTTCTCCGGCAGGGATCGTGCTTTCACCAAGTTGGAATGAGCTGAGAATTGCCTTCAAGGAAACTTTATCCCCGGGTCGGTAGAGTTTGCGATCAAAAACAATAATCCCCTGATATTGTGGCTCCAAAGAATTTTTTTCATGAAAGGAGTAGTAGTAATCAGAATAGGCCTGGTGTTCACCTATCGAAATATAGGCTCGATCCGCGTCCCGCCTTGCAACCAACAGCATATCCGATGGAAAGAGAGCCCCTTTTTTGGCTATACGGCAGAATCCGTCAGAATTTGTGACGCAATTTCCCTTGAGTGTTTTATGATAAAAAAGGGATATCTCGGTGTTTTGCAGCGCCTCTCCGCTGGTTAGGGCGTGGGTCCACACAAGAATATCTTTCGCGCTCTCCTTGGCAGAGATGCCAATATTGGTTATCTGAATGTAGCTCTTTCTGCTTTGGTTCATGTAGGTTGCGTTTTCCCGCTGAAAGCGAGGACGAAACTCAACATAGTACCAGCCCTTATTGCTGGAAATATATTTTTTTAGATCAAAATGAAGAAAGCCTGCTTCATTCCAGGGAAGACCTGGTTGCCAGGTCTGGTAGGAAATCGGTAAATTTTTTTCGATGGGCCATCTTTTTTGGTCCAAGTGGTTGCGGATATCTTGAAGAGAGTAGGGTATAACGGATATGTCAAGTTCTTGCTGATTGACCAGTTCTACCCCGAGAATAGCGTTTAAGCCGGATTCCAGTACGTAATTGCCGGTTGGCGCGGATAGATAGGGTCGATAATCGGGCATCACGACGCGGAACGCTTCCGGACGCCGTAAAGAGTTGCCGTAGATATCCTTTATCTCCTCTACCGAAATAGTGTACTCCTTTCCGGCGGCCATATTCCAATAATAAAGATAGATATACTGGCTGCTGCCGTTCTGGCTATGCTGAAGGGGAACCGATGGAGTGATCTTAATTTTTTGCAGGGCTTCGCGTATGTTGACAGGGTTGCTGAAATATATGTATTGGCTGTAAAGATCCTGGAAATATTTTGGATTTCCGGTTAAGCGAACGCTCATGGGACCATAGGTTTTATATCGATAGGTAACGGTTTCAGCCAGCACCGTAGGATAGGACTTGGCAGGTAATCCGGCAAAAATCTTTAACAGGACTAAACTGTCTCTGGGTAGATCCCTGTCCAGTTGCAGTGTCAAATTGGACTCATTGCCAGGATAGGAGTGACGTACATGGAAGGGATAGCTTTTCCCTTCCGAGCTGATTTGAAGATATTTTTTTATTTTCTCCGGATCAATATCAAAACTGAATCGAATGGTAAAGGTGGGTCGATAGGAGATATTTTGATTTGAGCCAGGGTAAACGCCATTGATTCGAATCGGCTGCAGATGATACCGGAATCCAAACGAGTATTCCTTTGACAACTCCGCTCCTGCAAGCGATCTGGTCTTGGCTGGAACAGAGATACGATAGTCTGTTTCGGGTTGCCAATTTCGATCCGGAATAAAGGCACAGATTCGACTTCCATACCAGCGGAATTTCCCAGGCATGGGAGGATTGATCGTAAAAACTCCTTTGGTCTCACGCTCCAGGGCTTTCAAGGCCACCACAGGATGCGAAAAAAGGACTGTGACCTCCTTGCGTTCATGACCTTTACCGATGACATCAACAGGGGAGCCCTGCAGAACCATGAATTGATCAGTAGCAGCGTAGCGAGGTTGCTCCGGCAGATCCACACGCAAGGGTGTGGATCCGGAGAAGGAGGGATTTGATTCATGTATGGATCCGACGGGCGCAAGGAAAATTGCGATCAAAAAGGCAATGATAGTCTGCATGTCTCCTCCTGGCTTTGGGTAATAGAACTACTCGTATTTGTGGTCAATAATTGCGATGCTTCCGTCATCAAGTTCTTTTAAAAGAAACAGGTGGTGGTTTTTTTTGCCAAATTTTTCGCTGATCACAGAAACGAACAAAGTACCATTTTCATTTTTGTGTTTTAAATAAAAGATTTTAGAGTGAATCAGCCCTTTTTTTAGCAGAGATATGAAGAAATCTGCTCTTTTCTGCAAACTTTTTTGCTGGGTAGTGGGATTTTTATATTTTCCTTCACTGAAAAAAGCTATCTGTTTATAGGCTGCTGCATTGCCCTTGGAGAGTGCTGCGACAAATGTAACGATGGTTTGGGTAAATGGTTTGATCTCTTCAGGTACATCCTCAGCGTTGAAAGAGCCATATTCAACGATTTTATCGCGAAAAATCTTGGCAAGAGCGCCGATCTGGCCATTCGATTGACGATCCAGGGGGACCGAACGGCTGACAATTGTGGTTCCTTTGTTGACATCGACCAGATGAAAGAAAAGCTGGTTGGATTCAATTTTGGGAGTGATCAGAAACTGAGCCAGTTTTAATTTGGAAATATCATGATATCCGGAGTTCATTTGCTGTGCATTTTTATGAATCGCGAAAATCTGTTTTTTAATATCTTCACTTACCAGAGAGACTGTCTCTTCACGGATAAGATCCCTGGCAAAACTAGCTATAAGGCGTTGCGCCTGGCCGTGTTGTCCAACAACTGGCAATACAGCAACAGGAATGGCTGCTGATACCATGGAAGCGCATGTCAAAAGGAGCAGCATCATAAGGGAGGGAAGGACTTTAGGCTTTTTATCTGGTTTCATACATCATGTCTCCGAAGGTGTTTTCTCAATATTTTTATTCTACCGAAAAGAAATTGGTTTTCCCCATGGCTTCGCCCGGGGTAACCAAATCTATAAGGATAACTACGCCAGAAAGAGCGAAAAGCACTTTCTTCGCAGTGTATTATACTAACATTGTGATGAAAGTAATCATCCTAAATGCACTACTTTTCCTAAATTGTCTGGCTTTGTCTGGCAATGAAAAAAAATGAAATTTCAAGAAATCTACCTATCTCTTCCCATGGGTCTTTGTGAAATGATTTCCTTTTCCCTGAATTCAAATCAATATAGGAAATTGTCCTTGCCAAAAATGTGCTTGTCTAGCAATTTCTGGAAAATTGTAGACCGTTGGGCTCTGGATTTAGTAAATCCTATATCATGGAGGTGATTATGATAAAAAAAGCATTAGGTTTTCTTTGGCTAATATCAATGGTGGTTTTTTCTTTGAACGGATGCGGCACAGTTCAGAAGAAAAATGGGAATATTCATGGCAGCAATCTGCCTCCCGGTTGGACTATGGCAATGGGCGTTGGCAGCATTCGCAATGGTTTGATTGGGAAGGCCAAGGATGATGCACTTCAGGACGCAAAAAGGAACGCCGTGCAGCAGGTCCTTGGCTCCTATCTCTCCTCCCGTACAGATATTAAAGATGGAGAGTTTTTAGGATCGGAGATCTCCTCAAAAGCTGAGGGGTTTATCGAGACGTATGAGATTGTCAAAGCGGGCGCTGTCTCAGCCATCGAATACCAGGTGAGCATTAAGGCCAAAGTTAATCGGGCGAAGATAGAGAAGACTATTGAAGATGTTTTGGCCAGTATGGGCAAACCAGTGATGATTGCGATTATCAATGAAAAACTGGATGGTCAGAAAAATATTTCACGTCAGACTATAGCTGGCACGGAAATCGAATCGCAGCTTATCGATAAGGGATTTTCTTTTGTGGATAAAAGCACAGTGGAGCGAATTTTGCAGCAGGAAAGAAACACTATCGCCAGCGCCTTGCAGGGCAATCTTCAATCTGCGGCCTCTTTGGGTTGGAACGCCAAAGCGGAAATTATCCTAATCGGGGAAGCGGTCGTCAAGAACGCAGGCATGATTGAAGGTGTAGAAATGTTTTCGATGCAGGCCGACGTGAGCGTGCGAGCCGTTGATGTGAATACGGGACAGGTACTTGCTTCCTATCAGGAGCATGCTGCCTCACCGCATATCAACAAGCGTTCCGGGGCAACCAAGGCGATCCAGATTGCCGTAAAAAAGATTACACAAAAAATTGTTGATAGGCTGATGAAGGCATGGGATCCCAACAAAGGAAAAACTGTAAACCTTTTGGTGCTTGGTTTAAATTACGAACAATTACGAAAATTTGATGACCAGTTAAAAAGCCGGGTGCGCGGTGTAAAGGCTGTAAACCGTAAGGGAACGGAAGGCAAATTTGCCAAACTCCATGTCGAGTTTTTGGGCAAGTCCTATGATCTGCTGGATAGGATATTGGATGCCGGTCTTGATTTTCGCATCCAGCCTGGAAATAGTACGCGACCAGGCTATTTTATTCTCAACGTGTCAGCCCAGTAGTCTGATTGCCGGTACGAAGATTCGCAGATCGATCATAAAAAATTCGATATTTTTTTAGAATCTGCGAATCAGTTTTTTTTACTTTTTCTCTGTCAAAAACCAATTTATTGCCTTTGTTATCGGAAAAAACTACAAATGGATCCTTGCTTGATGAAATGGTTGCTATAAGATCCTCAAGTCTAGTTATTTTTGTGCCATTGACCGAGTTGATAACCATCGTAGAGGAGTCCTGGTAGCCAGCGTTTATGGAATCGGACAGAACTTTGACAAGTAAAACAATCTCCCTTTGCGTTTCACTTTTTTCTCCATTGAAATAGTAGTTTAATAGATGTTTTGGTGCTTTTTCGTACCAGGTAGACCCCCATTCCATCAATAAATTTTTACTTAAGGGCATAAACAGTAAACCACCATAGATAAAATATCGGGGTGCGGTGTCGTATATCTCGAACGGCACTAATTCGCTGTGATGAATTCTTCTTTTTAGCAAAATCTTTTTTAATTCTTTTTTACCACTTCGCAAAATCGTCACATTTATGGATTCCCCGATTTGTTTGCTTTGCAAGGCGTAGGAGAGATGCGTGCGCTCTTCAGGTCGAAATTCGATGCTGCCATCATTCTCAATAGAATAGTGATCTAAGCTTAATAGGATGTCCCCCCTTTGCAGGATGCCAGTTGCGGCGGACTCAAAGCGAATTGCTGTAACGACCACTCCTGTCTGATTTTGCGTCATGCCATGAAACAATCGCAACTCAGGGTTTTCGAGATTTTGTACATCAATTCCCATCTCTGGAATCCCATCAAAGCGGCCGTCTTCAATATCTTTGAGAAAATGGCGAACTACCGGCGCTGGTACCATGTAGCCAATATTTTGACCTGTGGTATATGCCTGGAAGGCGACCCCCACAATTTTATTATCCTGAATGACTGGTCCGCCGCTGTTCCCTGAATTGATCGCTGCATCAATTTGGCAGGAGAGCTGGTAGGCAGAGCTGTGAAAGTAGTAACTATGCTCGATGCGCGAGACTACCCCCTCTGTTATACTCAACTCGGTTCCTCCCTTGGGAAAGCCATACACGGCGACCTTATCGCGAATTTTGGGAAGTTCGCCGATAGAAAGGGGTTGAGAACCGGCAAAAAAATTTTGATCTTCAACGCTCAATATGGCAAGATCGCTGGTATGGGAGACCCACTCGACTCTGGCGTTGTACTTTTTTGCCTGGCCGGCTTTGCGAACCTGAAGAAAAGTCTGGTTGCTGATGACATGCGCATTGGTTAAGATCCGGTTTCCTGAAATAATGCTACCTGATCCGGTTGAGCTTGCTTGCGAGCGCATCTGCCAGGGGGTGTAGTAGCTGTAATCGCTGGATACAGCGTAAATTTTTACCATGCTTCTGCGAAGATCAAGTTGCGTTGGATTTGCAGGAATAGGTTCGCGCAGGAAAAAAGAGGTTAATAGAAAAAAAACTGTTCGTAAGACCATGACGTACTCCTTATTTTATATCATTAAACCAGAGGTGTTTTCCAACGCTGCACCTTTTCTGTATCATTGTTGAGGGAAAATTCGCCAGAAAATGGCAATGCCTCTTTCAGTACAGTATCCTTCACCCTTTTTTGAAAGGCTGTCGGTCTAGCCTGAGACATGATTGGCTTCAAGCTATAGGCTAAGAATAGCGGTAAGGTGAGATACACTGGAAACATAAAGCGTGTATCCTGCACGGGAAGTACCAGCATTAAGGCCAGGGCATTTGCCAAAACAGGAAATAGCGGAAAGATGCCGCGCAGCCTGCCACTTTTAATCCATGCCATCACGGCAAAAATTATGGTTAAATAGAGATACAAAGCAGGCCGCGTTGTAAACCAGCTATATTTGGGTTTGGATAAAGCTCGGTACATCTCTACAAAATATTTCCGCAATTCTGGAAATTTACTGCCAAATTGCGCTTCAATCGACGCAGGCGGATGGCTTTTACAAAAAGAGAAAAAATAGCTGTTCGGAGGATAGGTGATGCGCCAGATAAGACTAGAGGATTGCAGAATATGATTGGCGATGATTTCTGGGTTTTTTTTGACAATATCCATCCAGATTCTGACGTACTCATTAAAATTTGCGTTGATAAAAGGAATGACATTCAGATAGATCAGGTCGTCAGATTTATAGGGAATGTAAAGTTTTTTCCAGTATGGCTGAGGCAGAATTTTATTAAGAAATTTCCAGTGTTGATCTGAAATAGTTCCATTGTGATAGGCTACCGCTGCAATCTGGTGTGTTATACCGTAAGCAAGTCCCGGAAAACCGCCCTCAGCTTTGATTGTATGAAAAAGAGGCCCCTTGATTGTTTTGTAAAAGCCGAAAAACAGCAGCATGAGTAAAAGAACTGGCACCCACCGCCTTCCGTAAAAAAAAAAGAGCGTCGCTAGAAAAACCAAAGCAGGTGCCATGCCATTATGTCTAAAAAAATAGACCATAGCAACCACAACTCCTGCCTGTAACAGATGAGAAGGGAAGGTAAGCCATTTGCCCTGTGTGTCTGCAATTTTCATTGCGATGATTGTCAGCCATAGCAATGCGATAGAATAGGGTACATCCTTCCATAAGGTGACGACAAAACCACCCATAACAGGATGCAGAGCCATATAGGCAACGGCAAAAAAAAGAACGGGAAGGGGGACACCCTGACGCCTTAGATAATGCATGCCCTGGGCGAATATAGCCGCTAAAAAAGTCATTTGAAAAAGGGAGACGATAGCCGGGGAGATCCAGAATCTGGTGAAAAACCATTGCGTTAAGGTATGAAAAACAGGGTGCCAATCCTCAAATTGTAGCGCCGTTAACTGTTTCCACTGGATAAGGGAGTCTCCAGACATATTTCCAGGATAGAAAGCCAGAAAGTAGAGAAAATATACAAGAAAAGGGGGTAGAAAAAAATAGAAGAAACTCTCTAAACAATTTTTCTTGCAAGTTGCCATGAATACGAAGAGGATTTGAAATCCAAATGCTGCGAAGAAGAGCCAATCTGATAGTGCCGGAAATTGCAAAATGGAGAATAATGGCGAGACTGGAATCATAACGAGGAGCAGGAAACCGGAGGCGTAGGCAGCCATTGCTACCAGCACCATTCGCTGAATTGATAAGCGCGCATATCGATAGAGAATCCAGAGAATAGCAAAGCTTAAGAGTCCAAAAAAATCTGCTATAAGGCTTTCAGATACCTTAAAAAGGATGGTGGCATCCTTAAAAAACAGCAGAAAGCTTTTGCCGATAGCTGCTGATTGCCATAATGCAAAGAAAAAAAGGAAGAGCCGACGCAACCCAGGAGAAAAATCCACCAGCTTTCTGTACCATACAGGAGGCTGACCCATGTGCCTGCGTAAATCCTGATAAAGATCAAAGAAAAAATTTTTTAACATGGGCTTTGGTGGCGATTATGGAATTTTTTTAACGATGGTTTTTCCGTTCTGGCAAAAAGTGTCTTCTCCTTTTTCGCGAACCCCATCTCTTTTGGGATCACCTAGCTGGGCTGTGGCCTGCCGTCTGGCCAGAATCAGCGTGGTGCCGTAGGCTCGTGATGAATAGCCGTATTCAAAAGGCACTGTTCCTTTGGAGAACTTGCTTGTCGCCTTTTTCAGATCAGGTTGGCACCGATAGGAAAAAAGTTTGATTGGATTAACATATCTTCCGTAAAGATCAATGTTCCAGGTTTTACCGCTAAAGTAATGGTAAGGAATTCCAGATGGGTCGGTCAGAACCAGCGAGCTTCGTGATAATATTAAGTTGCGCATATCGTCAAATGAGGGTCTGTACATGAGATAGGAGGCCGCTTTGAGCATGGTAGCAACCTTGCTGCGGCTTTGCATATAGGCAAAAACTCCCGCGTGCTTGGAAAGACCGGCATCGGAAATATCGCTGGAAATATAAATAACTTTTTGAATCTCTTTGCGTCCCTGTTGGCGTACGGTTAATTCTATACCTGCCGCTGGATACTCCTCTTTTTTAATTAGCGCAGGCCTGGTAGCTAAGTTGCCCTTATGGTCAAGGTGGACATAACGAAAAGAGAGAAACTCGTAATCCATTCTTGCCATGAAGAAAAGAAGAATGGAAAACACATTGTTAAACTCATTGTTTTGACTCAATTTTTTTTCCATACGCAGCGTATGGAAAAAACTATGATTAAGGATTTCATTCATGGCAGCTTCAAACTTCCAGAGCGATTTTAATAGGGCTGATTCGCCTCCTTTGTGCAGTTGCGGCAGTATCCCTGGTGGTTCCAGTCCAACCAGCAGATATTGTGAGGCATCCGGAAAAAGAACCAGCGCGTTGAGGATATCCGGTCCGCTAAAAGGGTAAAAAAGTTCATAACTATCAGTGGCCTTTAAATGAAGACGGGACCAGGCCAGGATGTTCTGTACATTTTTTTTCTGAAAGCCTCGCCACTGTTTCTCTATTCGCTGCACAAATACCTTGTAGTTGGTCTGGCTGGTAAGCGGCTGAAAAGGTGTCGTTTCGGTGATTTTTTTTCCAGAAATAAATTTAGCCACAGAGTCAAGGTAGAGATCTTTTTTGAGGGGCTTCACCTCATCCTGGTTTCCCTGAGATGCATGCGTCAGGTTTTGGGAAGAGGAATCTGACTTTGGCGAACAGCTTACAGGCGATAGAATGAGCGAAAAGAAAAAAAGAAAACAAAAAACGGGCAGTAAAAATACTCTTTGCTTTTTATAAAAAATCATAGAAATCTCTCAATGTTTTCAGGTAGTATATAAAAAAATGTCAACAATTATCCCTTAAAAGATATTGGTTGGGAAACATGTAATTTTTTAGGTTTTTTCGCAAGAAACCTCGGAGAAAAATAGAATATTTTTCGAGAATGAGAAAAAATTGCATGTTTCCCAGCTCCACCAAGTTAAGGAAAAAATAGTGAAAAATCGTACTAAACGGAAGGAAAAAATGGCTTTATGTATGCAGACATTTCCTTTTTGAATTCCCTCTTGGAAACGGATTGCGCATAGCCTGATTCCGAGTAAAGGCTTTTCTGATTATCAAAAGAAAAATTTTGCAGTGAGCGAATCCAGCTTCTTCCTTCAATATGCGCAAAAAAGGAAAATATCAGAGGCAACTGATTGTCCCAGTAGGGAAAATCATGTCGACCTTTGGGATCTTCAAAATAAACCAGCGGAGCTTTGACCTTCATTTTTTTACGCAACTCTTCGTAAAAAGAGAGAGTTTGCACCGGAGGAATCACCGTATCTAATTTACCATGGCCAAGAAAAAGGGGCAGCCGCCATTGAGCGGCTCTTTGCAGAGGATTGTCGCGGCCGCTCCACCGCTCCGGAAAAAATTCAATCTGTCCATAAACAGCAGCCATCAATTTATCTTCGGGCATCATCATCTGGTCATAATCACCGGAGAGAGCCGCCGCACCGGCAAAAAGGCCTGGATTTTCTAGCGCAGTTAGAACGACCCCTCTGGCGCCAGTAGATAGTCCCAATAAAAAATTTCCCTGGGATGGGGTTAAAAGAGCGAATTTTTCCTGGAGTAGGGGGAAAAGGTGGTTTTTTAGGAAAAGCCCGCCGGGAATTCGGTTCCAGCGTAGATTTGTCTCCGGAAAGTACTGTGATTCATAGAGGGTTTTGCCCATTTCAGGTAGAATCAGCAGAAACCTGTTCTTTTCAGCAAAAGACACAAGTCGCGTCTCCTTTATCCAGCGTCTCCGGTGGTAACTCCATCCTGGCAAGACAAGAAGGTTGTACAGCGGAGCTCTCTTGGGAACATAGATGTCAAACAGGACATCTTCGCATCGGAGATCCTGATTGAATCCGGATTTCAGGTTTCGCCATCTGATTTCCTGAAATTTTTCCATAAGTAATGCTGATTCCTTATGTATGATTTCTCTTTGACCGTTGGCGGCATTGTGAAATGAAAAGTTGCTATGTCCAGTAAATTAAGGTTTTGATTTTCCTTGACGCCAATTTGGGCACGATGCATCCATCGATCCAGGTCGAATCTTGATTTACTCTATGATGTTATGGATTTTTTTATGAAGAAAAGTATTTATTTTTTTGTCATTCTTCCTGTTCTGCTAGGGGTTACTATTTCTGGGACAATACAGGCAGCGGAGTTCCGTTTTACCTATGCAACTCCATTCCAGGAAGATGGCACAGCTATCGTGAAGGAGAGAGAGTTCTTTGGGGTCATTTCCAAAGAAGGGAAGTGGATTGTTCCGCCTCAATATATTCATATCTTGCCCTTCTCTGATGGACTTGCCCGGGTACGGGTTGCGGGGAGTAAACGCTATGGTTTTATCAACAAGCAAGGAGCAATGGTGATACCTGCTGTGTATTCTTTTGCCAGGGCATTCGCAGGGGAGCGAGCTGCTGTGTTGATCGGAGAGAAGTGGGGATATATCAATACAACAGGAAAGTATGTTACCAAGGTTCAGTACAAACAGGCTTTCAGCTTTCAGGGGAAAGTGGCAAAAGTGGTATTGGAGGATGAAAAGTATGCCCTGGGTTATACAGGGTACATTAATCGTAATGGACAGTTTATAATTCCAGCCAAATATGAATATGGGTCTGAGCCTGTACAGGGCATGATGGTTGTAGGCATGGATCAACGATTTGGGATTATCAATGAAAATGGAAAGATTGTGGTTCCCCTGAATTATACGGCCATCGGATCCTTGAAAGGGAAGATCGTGCCTGCTATGAATGCAGAGAGAAAATGGGGATTTCTGGATCTCTCTACTGGTCAGGTAAAAATCAAACCGCAATTCGATCAGGCACGTCCCTTTCAGGATGGTCTGGCCGCAGTTCTTATCAATCACAAATGGGGATATATAAATACCGAGGGCAAGCTTCTGATAAAGCCGTTGTACGATCAAGCCTATTCCTTTGTGGAAGGGACTGCCATTGTCTGGATACGTCGAAAAGGGTTTGGCGCGCTAAACAAGCAGGGTCAAATGATTGTCGAGACCAGCTACCAATATCTGTCGCAGGCCAGTCATGGACTTTTTATCATTCAAGATAAAAGTCTAAAATATGGGATGATGGATAAAAAAGGGGTGTGGAAGATCAAGCCAGAGTATCGAAAACTCTGGCACTATCAGAATGGTTTGGCTTTAGCAGTCAATGCATCCGGTTGGGGATTTATCCAGGAGGATGGAACCATCCCTGAATGGAGTCAGCAAAAATAGGCCATTAAAGAGGCTTCTTTTTCTCCTGCTTCTTTTTTTCCTGAGCAAGCTGCTGTTCGATCTGTTTGCGTTCGTGCCACAGAAACCGGGCATTGAGAATCTCTGTTCCACCGAAACTATCCAGCCATTTCTTGGTGGCCTCGCTATCAAGTACTTTGGCTGGCAGACCTGGCGCCATGCTCAGACGGTACAGAGCGAAACCCATGGCCAGAGCTGATTTGCGCATATGTTCCTTATCGACTAGAGGAAATAGATCCTTGGTTGAATGGTAGTACTGATAGATATATCCCGGCATCTTGTAGTTTTCCTGGAGTGTTGGAATGCCCTGGACAACAAAGGGAACAGTATCAAATTCTGTAGCCATGGTTGGCCGACCATCTACTTTATTCTGGAATTCAAAACCGCTGCTTTTTACCAGTTCGCCCACTTCCGTAAAAAAATCTTTCATCTCTGGGCGGCCTTCGATATCGAATCCAATCGGATTGGTCATATAATCAATATTGACATAGTATCGAATATTTTTTGCCGTACCCTCCTTGAGCTCCTTTTTCATGAAAGCTGTGGAGCCCAGCAGACCCTGCTCCTCTCCCATCCAGAAAACAAATTCCACTGTTCTACGAGGTAAGATCTGGGCGCCTGCAAAGCCGCGAGCGATATCAAGAACCGCAAGAGCGCCCATTCCATTGTCTGTAGCTGCCGGAGCCAAATCCCAAGAATCGAGATGAGCGCCTATCAACACCCTCTCATTTGGCAATTCTAGTCCTGGAAGAGAGCCGACAATGTTACGTGCTTCGATTTTTTCTATTTTATTCGTTGCCTGAATCTGCACCTGAACCATCTGGCCGCTTATCAGTTGCTCCCGCAATTGGCGGCCATCTTCCCGTGTAATGCAAAAAGCTGGAATGGCAATAGCACCTTTTCCCTCGCCAACCGTACCTGTAGTGAGGATCTGTCCATCCCAGCTATTGATAAAGATGATCCCTTTAGCGCCAAAGTTGATGGCAAATCGCGTCTTGTCCACACGTAGCGGGTTCATCTCTTTTTTAATCAGACGTTCGTAATCGTGGATTTTTAAATTTGCCAGGACAATGCTGTTTTTCAGCTCATTGCGCTTACTTTGAAAATCCTCGTACAAGCCGTCGCCTACATCGACCAACGGTAAGGTGGCATCGGTGTACTCAGGAGAATAGGAGAATTGAATGGTATCCGGCTCCCAGCGGTTAGGGCCGTTCGAAACAGAAAGTGTTGCGGTTTTACGAAACCACTGGTCTATTTCAAATGGAATATAGCGAACATTGTATCCATAGCTTTTTAGTCGTTCAAAGATAAACTCTTCTGCCTTTTGACCCTGTTCGCTGCCGGTTAATCGATGCGGTATTAGGTCAACAAGCTCTTTGAGATCGCTATATCCTTTAAATTTTTCCTTAAACTCTTTTTGCAAGCGATCAAGGTCTTCCTTGTCAATGGCCTCCAAAAGCTTTGTGTATCGTTTGGCGTAACTCTCCGGGGTAGCCTTTGTGCCAGCGCAGGAGAAGGTAGATAAAGTCAGCAGAATAAGGATTGCAGTTTTCCAATAAATTGTATGTTTCAACATGATTTTCTCCTGTTGCTCCAGCTTAAAGAGAGGTGGGAACGCTGAGCTTGACCTGGTATTTTTGAAAAATTTCTTTTAACTGGTTATCTTTTAGATAGAGGTCGGCTGACTTTATCTGGGGATCCAGCTTTTCCAATTTCCTCAGTAGCAGCTGCACTGTGAGTCTGAAGTAGAACTCTTTTTGCCGCTTTTCCCAAAGCTCTTTGGACTGTTCTGGCTGACGAAATAGGCCGGCGCGAATATTTTCCCTGTTCTCTGTTGCGCTCGGAATCTTTTTTTCTGGTTTTGGCTTAACCTGTGGCTGTCCCTCTTTTGCTTTTTTTACAACGGGGTGATCTATAGCGGAAGGGGAGAGAAAGAGTGTCGCCTTGTACTCTTTAAGCGCCTGGGAGAACTCCTCCATGCTGACCATGCCGCCTTGAAATTCTGCCACTGCCACTTTGCTTGCATCTTCCTTTTCGGCACAACCGAAAACAGAGAGGAGGAGGGCAAAACCAAAAATAGAGGGAAACCATTTCATAAAAAATCCTTATTTAGAAAAAATGTATCGACCAAGAGTAGCCATTCCCGGGGCTTCTGTTTTTTCAACCATTAAATGGAGCCTGTAAAAAAAGGAAAATTCTCGATCCTTTCACAGAACTTCACTCCATTGCCCTGGAGCTATCCAACCCAAGGCTTGGATCGAGGCCCCTGGTGTACATTTTCCATGTTAAGCCACAAAACAATGACCCAAAGAGTTGGTGATGCCAACGGTGCCTGCGGCAATTTAAATGATTTCGTGAATTTAGTTGCGAGTTATATACTCGAAACGCTTTGGTTCTCGGGTTTTATACTGGCTAAAGGGTGCGTCGACATCGCTGGTATTGCCTTGCGATATCCGAAAACCAAAATGCCTTTAGTATACTGCTTGGTTTATAAGATCGGGGTTTTACTCTTCATCCTGGCAAGGGGGAAAAAGTCCGGTACTCAGGTATTTGTCGCCGCGATCCGGGAAAATGACTGCGATCCGACTGCCGACCTTGGCCTGCCGTGCCACCTCGATTGCCGCGTAGAGAGCTGCGCCGCTGCTCATACCGACAAAGATTCCCTCCTTCTGGATAATCTGACGAGTCATCTCAAAGGCATCTTCGCTCTCCACCATGATCGTTGTATTAATCAGGCGGGGATCATAGATCGCTGGAACGATCGCCTCTTCCATATTTTTCAGGCCCTGGATATAGTGTCCCCGAACAGGATGGGCGCAGACAATGTTGATATCAGGAATTCTCTCGCGCAGATAGCTGCTGATACCCATGATTGTCCCTGAAGTCCCTAAGGCAGAGACAAAGTAGTCGATTTGACCCTCCATCTGTTCCCAGATCTCATAACCGGTGGTTCTATAGTGAGCAAGCTTATTATATTGATTGGAAAACTGATCCGGCATAAAGTAGGTGTCAGGGGATTGCTGCACAAGCTCCCGCGCTTTTCGGATGGCTCCATCTGTTCCAAACTGAGCATCCGTAAGGGTAACCTTGGCACCAAAGGCCTGGATCATCTTGCGCCGCTCTACGGAGACAGCCTTGCTCATCACAATTTCAACTTTATATCCTTTGACTGCTCCGATCATTGCCAGTGCAATGCCCGTATTACCTGAAGTGGGCTCCAGAATGGTTTTCCCAGGTAGCAGACGTCCCTCTGCCTCGGCCTGCTCTATCATCTTCTTCGCAATTCTATCTTTGATGCTGCCAGTGGGGTTGCTGCCCTCAATTTTTGCAAAAATGGAGACGTGGGGTGTCGGGTTGAGTCTATGAATTTTTATCATGGGTGTATTGCCGATGGCTTCAAGAACGTTGGCGTGCATAAACATTTCCTATGTTTGATTTCGCTGGTATAGCTCGATTTCTAGGTATCCATACATATACGTTATGAAAAGAGCGCTTTTTCCTTCTCTAATAGAAGGTTGATCTTTTCCTGGAGCTGATCAAAGGCTTTTATCGCCTCTAACCCGGAGCTGCTAATTTTACTGCCGCCGCCGCCGCTGCCCCCAGTCTCTGTTAAAACCAGTGGTGTCTGGGATTGGGCGTTCATACTTTGAATTAATTTCCAGGCCTGCCTGTAGGACATTTTCATAGACTTGGCTGCTTCTGTAATTGAGCCCAAATCTCTGATTTTTTTCAAAAGATCAACTCTGCCCTGGCCAAGAAAGGTACCCTCTTTGCCGGTGATCCAGATGCGAAATTTAATAGAGTATAGATTTTTTGTCATAAGCAGCCTTTTCGATTTCCCGAAAGGGAGAGTTCCTTATAATTGAATGTAAAGATTTCTTTTCCTCAGAGAAGAGTTGGGAACGAATGACGATCCGCTGTGTGAGATTGAATCAACCTGTTTTCTGCGCGAGCTGATCTGTCAATCTGGATTCGCTACCCTGAAGGGAGAACTTTTCTTTTGCCTTTTCGTTCTATTTTTTGCAACAATCGTGATAACACTAAAGAGAACGAGGAGGGCAACGATGGTGCTGAACCAACTCAAAAGATAGTGCGCTCCCCTAGCCGCAGGTAGGTAGCCTAAGGTCAGAGAGAGAAAGGCAACTGTCAGACTGTAGGGCAGCTGGGTGTAGACATGTTCCATGTGGTCGCATTGGCAGGAAAATGAGCTCATGACCGTTGTATCCGAGATAGGAGAGCAGTGGTCTCCGAAAATGGCGCCATCCAGGACTGCGGCAGTGGTTAACACCGAAAGGGCTGCAACCTGGGTCTGTTCCAGATGCCAGGCAAGAGGGAGTGCTAATGGTAAAAGGATACCCATGGTTCCGTAGCTGGTTCCCGTAATAAAAGAGATCACGGATGCGAGGAGAAAGACAAGCGCTGGAAAAATTTCCGGCCAGGGCAGATCTGAAAGGTGCAGGAGGATGTATTTACCTGTACCCAATTGATCCAGTGCCGATTTGAAATTCCAGGCAAGCAGTAGAATCAGAACAGGAAGCCAGGCTTTGGATAGTCCCTGTTGCAAGGCGGACTGCAAAGGATGGAGGATCTGCTTTTGATAGTGGCGGATAATCGAAAGATTGACAACCAGGGAAACTGCTCCTGCAATGATAAAGATCAGTTTGCTATTCTTGGCGGAATTGAGTATCTCTTGCCAATAGTTTAGCTGGAGTGCTCTCCCTGGTTGCTCCCATCCACCGCCATCAAACCAGAGGCCGACAAAAAGGGTCAACATCAGAGTGGCTAAAGGCAGCAGTGACACAAAGAAACCTGGTCTTGGCAGGGTATTTGATGAGGTGGCGGTCTCACTTTCGTTCAAATCCGAGGATGCGGTGGCTTTGGCCATTGAGCCATAATCCACTCCGGATAGGATATTGATCAGAACAAAAAATATCATAAAAATACAGTAGAATCGGAAGGGTAAGGCCTCCAAAAAGAGAGCAAATCCACTTTTTCCCATCCCTAGCGATGAGGTGATCGTATCAAGAAGGCCGATTTCATAGCCGATCCAGGTGCTGACCAGCGCGATACCTGCCACAGGCGCACTGGTAGCATCCACCAGAAAGGCAAATTTTGCCCGGCTGATGCCAAATCTATCCGCCAGCGGGCGCATGGTTGTACCCACAATGATAGCGTTCAAATAGTCGTCAATGAAGAGGAGATAACCCAGGGAGACAATCAGGAACTCTGCGCTTTTTTTGCCTTTAGCCAGAGCGGTGAGCCTTTCCGCAAGAACATGAATGGCTCCGGATAAAATCATGAGAGTAGAATTGATCAACATGAGGAAAATAAAGAAGAGGATGAGCAGGTTGCCCACATCCAGGAGATTGGCAAGGATGAGCTCAGAGCTATTGGCAAAAAAAGCGGCAAGGCTTGCTGGCTGATCTCCGGCAAAGGAGATCCAGATTAGGGATGTTAACAGAGGAAGAGTTAAACTAAAAAGGACATTTTTTGTAAACAGAGCCAGTACAATGGCTAAAAAAGGGGGAAACAGAGACCAGATCGTTAGCTTTACCTGAATCTGTAACAGAGAAAAAAGGTAGGTGAAAACCAGAAGGCCAACAGTGGTAAAGATGATTTTTCTGTGACTATGGTATGTCACGAACTACCTTCAGGAGTGGTAAAACAGAGCGGCCGCAAGCAAAGCTACCGCTCTAAATCATGGAACTTAGCGAATCTGCTGATCGAGAATATCTTTTTCCAAAAAGGTTGGAATCAGCTCAACGTAGTGGGTATGCAAGCGACCATCCCGCACCTTTCCCACCTTTGCCCGGATTTCATAGAGCTTATCCTTATAAAGAATCGGTAGATTATAGAGGTTGGAACGGCTTAAATGAACCATAACCTGGTTTTTTTTGTAGTCTTCAAAAACCAGTGTCAGCGCTGATGGCCGGGAGAGAAAATAGGCATACATGTGGACAACTTTACCATAATAGCGCGAGTTAAACTTCATTACATCCAGGGTTTCCACGAAAAGCCGAACAGAGCCGTAAACCTTGCCGCCGTAGGTTTTGGAGGATGGGTCGCTATTGGCTGCGGTGGTAGTATCCGTAGCGGATTTTGTATCGGTGCTGTCAGTTTTCTTGCTGGTATCCGTTTTTTTAGGATCCTGGGTTCCCGTGGTGGTCTGGGCTACCGCAGCTATGGTAATTGCTGTAGCCAGCACAAGCGAAAGAGAAAAGTATGTTAGCCGTTTCATCATGATATCATCCTTGTCATTATAATAATGATCATTCCAGGTTCATTGCAGTATATAAATAAACATCGGAAATTCCTGAGTGGATAATTGAGCGTTGTCAATTGAAAATCGGCAAATCGTATAGATTATTCGGGAATGTGGTGAAAATCGGGCCAGGTGCGCGGAAAAACGATGTTTGCATCCTGACACTTTTTTTGAATATCAAGATAGATTGGCAGGAGATAGGGGCGACTCCAGCCAGGATGGGGGATGTGCAAATGGGGTAAGTCGATAGATGCATCTTCATAAAAAAGGATATCCAGATCTACCTCCCTCTCCTGCCACCTCGTGCGTGGCTGGCGTTTACATCGCTTTTCAATTTCTTTTAGAAAAAAAAGGAGAGATTCCGCTGACATATCTGCTTTCATAAAGGCGATATAGTTGATAAAATCGGAGTGGCTCTTGTCTCCCCATGCGGCTGTTTTTCTGCCCTCACTAACCAGGATATTGGGAAATACAAGCGTGAGTTCATAAAAAGCACACAGCAGATGTCGGGAATACCTTTGACTTGCGCCAACGCTTAAAAGGACACTTTTGCTAATTCGGGGTAACATAAAGAAAAGGCCTGACTGAATAGATGGATTTTAAATATTTAATAAAGAAGAGCAATGGAAATTTGCAAAGGTCTATCTCTTTCTTTGATGGATGATCTCTCTATAATCTATCTCAGGGAATTGCAGAACATCGCAGATCTCTTTTAAGCGTGAGGCGATGCGACCGCCTGCCAGCTCTTTCAGGTCATTGAGTTTTTTATTGGATGTGATGATTGTAAAAAGACCCTCTTCATATCTTGTGTCGATGATATCATACAGGGTTTCGTCTGTCCAGGAGGAGTCTTTCTGTGCGCCAAGATCGTCAAGCACCAGCACAGGAACCTTGTGGAGTAGATCCTCAATTTTGGCTCCCTGGCCGTAGCTCTCGGACTCGATATTGTAGGTCTGTCGGATCCGTTCCAGAGAGCGGGTCGTTTTCATAAAGAAAGCGGGGATAGCGTGCCGGAAAATCAGCTCATTGATAACGATGGCTGCCAGAAGGGTTTTGCCGCTACCGACATAACCTGAAAGGTACAGACCTGATGGCAGGGATGGCTTTTTCCCTTCCCAGATAGGCGGAAGCAGGGTATTCATTTTTTCGATAAAATCATTGCTTCGCAAATGAGAGACCTCAAAGTGTGCATTATAAAATTTGTAACGATAACGAGAGGGAATTTCGGATTCTTTGTAGAGATTAGCGATTCGATCCATTTTCAGATGCAGTGGGTAAATTTGACAGGGGCTCATTTGGGGTAGCCCGGAATCACTAGTGACTATCGCATAATAAGGACTTTCCTGCTCGCACTGGCATTGAGTTTTGGCACATTCGCAAAGTTCAAGCGCGCATTTTTTATGGTTCGAGTGTTCCAGGTCTATCGTATAACCCAGTCCTCGGCATAAAGTACAGCCGGGGGAGTTCATCGCTGGAAATAAATTGTTTTTGTCCATAACGCCCTGTAATGATAAATATGGTCGAGAATCGAATTTTTCCCCGGTGGAAATCGTTCATCCTGCCTTGATATGTCGCATATATACTCAAAACACTTTGGTTCTCGGGTTTTATACTGGCTAAAGGGTGCGTCGACATCGCTGGCATTGCCTTGCGATATCCGAAAACCAAAATGCCTTTAGTCTAGCGCATAAGCGATCCATCAAGATGCGATTTTTTTTTCATTTTTTCAGAAAGCAAGTCATTTCTGCTTTGTCAGAATTCCACTTCAATTAATACTTGCCAAAATTAAATCCATTTTTATATTGTTATGGCAGTAAAGAAGGTAAAAAAAAAGCGGTCGCCTAATTTTTTACATTTAGAGATCCGATAAAAAAAAAGTATAGATCCAGGTTCCTTTGTCTCGCAATGAAAAAGGGATCGGTGAATCCAGCTAATAATGAGTACTTGTAGCATATACGGCCAAGAGGAGTAACAAGATGAAACCATTTAGTTTCGCAGTCAGTATCCGGAAGGGGATGCGCATTCTGATAGCGGCGTCCATACTTAGCGTTATCACTGTCTCTTTGTTTGCACAACAGCAAAACAATCCAGGAACAGGAACAACAACCCAGACCACTCCGCCAGCAGCGGCGAAAAGCAATGAATTTTCAGAATATGAAAAAGTGCAGGGCTGGAGAATCCGGGATTTTAAACCTTATGTCAGGGCGTTTTCTGATCTCGAACTTTTAAGCGATGAGCGTTCCTTGATGATTCTGCAACAGGCGAAGGATGACTATAACTTTGGCATAGGCATTCTTCAGAATATGGAAAATGATATCGTTAAATTCAAAAATGCTTCCAAAGAGAATAAAAATCTGGAAGAGCGCTGGTACTGGCAAGTAATTGACAGAAAGAACCGTGAGCAGCGTGTTATCAACCGGAAAAAAAGAGAAGCCAAGATGAAATCCGTAACCTATTTCACAAAGGCTATCAAACGCCTTGATGCGATTCACAACAATAAGGTACGCGCATCCGGTGATTTTCAAGATTTCCAGGGCAACCTTTTCAAAGTGTATGTAAGTACCCAGTACGATTTAGCAAACTTTGCTCCATGTATCCCCATACTCAATCAGTATGTGAAGATTCGTAAAGAGAACGAAAGAGATATTTGGGCGCACCGTTATCTGGCAAGCTGCTATGCTTTCCAGGAAAAGGCGCTGATGATGAGCCACAACTCTCCAGAGAGTGAAATCCTTCGCTTCCGTAAGCTGAAGAACGACCACCTGCTGGAAGCTGCGAAGATCAAGTATCCAGATCCTGAATCTCCAGAGCGGAAACAGATCTTCCAGGTGATTAGCGAAGATTCTATCAACACTGCTCCTATCAATAACTACAAATAAGCTGCAGGTCAGACGGCTGCAAGTCAGACGAATGCAAAAAACCGCCCTTTGGGGCGGTTTTTTTAGCTTCACACGATTTGTAGCAAACCTGATTCAAACCGGCGTTGCTTTCTTTTAGATATACTCGAAACACTTTGGTTCTCGGGTTTTATACCAATAAGCATCGATGCTTCGATGAACTTGTATGGTGAGCCTGCGATGCATCGAGCTTGTCG
>DYNZ01000143.1 GCA_020720805.1 Leptospira biflexa
TTTCAATTCCCCGTCCCCAGGAATCAATATAGCCGACCCGATAGCACACCTCTGCGATGAGTGGGTTGCGGGGAATTGACCTGTGCGCCTGAAATAACTTTTCAACGGTTAGTTCGAGCGGCAGAGTGCCGGCATTCCACAACGAAAGCCGGTCATCCATGACGCGGAGTTGCGTCATGCTGCCCATATAATTTCGATGTACCAGCGCATTGAGCAGCATTTCACGCAACGCCGGAACAGGATACTCCAGCTCTTCAATGCGGCGCAGCCCTTCAAAGCGAACCGGTTTAATCAGGAACTTCTTTTCCAGCTGCTCCATCACATCACGCAACAACTGAAACAAGTTACCCTCGCACACTTCCTGAAAACGCATATCCACCATATTAAGACCAAACCGCCCAATCTTTACGAACAGGTTCGGAAAGAATTCTCCGGGATCTTTGCCAAACAGAACCAAAGCCGCATTGTTCAGACCATCGTCAGTGAGCAGGTGCAGCTTTCTCAATAATTCTTCTGGAGAAAGCCCGGAAATATCCGGTAGGCGACCAGCGGTAACCGCCTCTTTTTTGAAGAGTTCAATTGTCGCATCGTCAATATCATCGAGCGTCGCTTTCTCTTCAACCACCCGATCCCAGGTCATGCCCATCTTCTTCAGCAGAAACTCTGTCAGGCCATGGCCTTTCAGCTCTTGCTTTACCGAGCCCGACCGCCAGTAGTAGGAACCTCGCAGAGAAATGGGCACAGTTGATGGTTCAACGATGATTTCCAGACAGGCTTTGTCGTCTTCGTGTAACAGGTTAATATGCGGCATCAGCCCCAGTTGGTCGCGAATCTTGTTTGGTAGGTCTTCCAGCAGTTTCTTGGCGTTTTTCAGGCCGGTGACTTTGCCTGCATCATCTTTGCCGATGAAGATTCGGCCGCCCTGTGCATTCGCAAACCCGCAGATCCATTTCAGGTAGTCGTCGTGCCAGGACTGCTTCCATTCGATGTTTTGGGATTCTTTAGTCATGAGCAAATCCTCTTTTTAACCGCGAAACACGCTAAAGGCGCGAAAAGGGTCGGAACCACGGAAGACACGGAATGGCAGGGAATGAGCTTTGGCTCTGTAGTCATTTTATTACCAACCATACAGCACAAACGCCCACCGCAAGAAAAAACAATGCTGCTATAGTTAATGATAACGGAACTTTATCTCGCCAGAATTTGAAATGCTTCTGTTCGTCGATCCAATCAATCTGATGTTGCCAAAAAAACTTGTGATGTGCATACCAATCACTGAACAATATTTGTTTGTGAATACAGCTTTTGTAATAACAATCAAGAATCCTTTTTAGCTCCTCTCCACCTTGGCTTAAATCGGCGGAACTTGATGACTTTACTTTATAATAGAGGATTTTAAGCTCGTTAAAGAGCTGAGTTAAATCAGATCCTTTTTCAGCGTATTTATCTTTATCTGGGTTATAGCGTTCTATGTATAATCCCGCGATACCAAGAACCAAAAATGCTGCAGAAAGAGATTTTGTTGACAGGATATCTATTACTAAACCGAATATTCCGACTGCCATCGAACTGAATGCGATAAGTCCTGGAGCTTTTTCAACCATGTCATAGGTCGCAAAGTGTTTCTTAGCCCCGAAGCCTACATTATATGCTGCATCTGCAATTTGTTTTAACAGATCTTCTTTTTTCATGTCATTCCCCTGTGACTATTGGGACATCTATGCTGCTTCTTGCGACAACCACATTGTTCTTCAAGATGTAACATTCAACAAGATGTTCACCTTTAAATGATGTTCGTTCTTCTTTCCGTCGGCTTCCTGAAACGATTTGTCCTCTAATCATATCCTTCTTCTTCGCGATATCGCCGCAGTTTAGAACTTTCCACTTAAAGACAAACGGTTCTGGAACTTCATTTTCACAAACTTGAAAGAGTAATTTTTTTTGTGCAAGCAAAGGAAAACACCCCGCCAACATTCTTCTCAAACTCTGAGTTCGAAATCCGGCTTGACTAACATCACAGTCGATTCTGAGATTGTATTGAATGTCAACATCATAAAAATCTTCGATAAACTCTTCCGTGTTACGCCATGTATAAGCCTCGGCTTTACTTGCTTCTTTTCCTTCGTCGGGTTTTGCAGGAAACGGTCTCCCATAAACTTTCTTCCATTTATCATGTGCTATATCTGCATCACCAGACTTGATGGCATCTAAGCATAGCTCATAAGCTTTCTTTGCGTTTCTTTGAAATTTTTTCTTAACTTTAACATTCTGCCCACTTCCCAAGGCCTTGTAGTGGCTCTGATCAGGTTGGGCCATAAGGTATTTAAAAAAATCTCGACTCATCCAGTCATAATACATGAAGCTTTTATCATCATAATCAGAGATCGATTTGAGAAAGTTGTAGGATAAGGTGTCTATCAGAAGGCCCCCCATAACTACACCATGTTTGTTTTTCCAAGCCCGAGCCATTTTGCATAAACGGCGCAGGTTTTTGTTCTTCTGGTCAACAAACTCCTTCATGGCTGCAATCTCTTGTCTCGGCTTAGTAACTTTCCAGCTTCCACCATTGTAGGTATCCGGATAATTGAAATAACTTTCACCATTTTCATCCGACTCTTCAAAAACGGGCTGAACTTCTATGTGGAAATTAGTGTACATCATAGTCACAACCAGCCGGTCTACTCGAACATTAGTATTGGGATAGCGAGCGTTGATGGCATCTTTTACATCAGTCAAAAGTTGGGTCTGTTTACCGTTTTTGTATGTGTTCCATTTCCCTTTTGGCATGATATAGAGCATATCTAAGTCCGAAATACCTTTAATGGCTGTCCATCGACCATAAGAACCAACCTGCAAGGTATTAGCAGTCTTAGATTCTGAATCTCGGAATTTTTTATTCAGGCTTGAAGTAATCTCACCATATCTCAAGCTGATCTGATCAGCGTTATCGACTTTCAGATTATCAAGTAATCCTGAAAACATTTCCGAAACAGTTATTTCGCCTCCTCAAAGTTTTTAACAATTTCCGGCATTACCCGCCATTCGCCTGTGAGCATCTTCTGCATCAGGCCGCGTTTCTGGGTTTTGTATTTATCTGCGAGCTGTTTCAGCAGATCGATTTCTCGTCGTGCTGAGGATAATGTCTCGGCAATTTGCTCTTGTTCGTCGATAGACGGAAGCGGCATTTTTACTTCGCTGAAGTGATGAAACTTAAGATTCCAAGTGTCTGAAGTTAGCCCCTGTGAATACCTATAAAATTTATGAACCATGAACGGTACCTTGAATAGGTAAGCGACGAATAAAGGGCAGAGCTTCTCTCCCGGAATGCATATTGTATAAGCAGGGCTTACAATCCCCTCCAAGGATGACAGGGCAGAGACTCCTTGCCACATTCTCATTGTGTTGTACCCAATATCTTCCGGGCATATTCTCAGATATTTAGATTTATCTTCGTTTGACGTATCTTTCCTGTTCGTATCTTCACGAGGTATCACTCCTTCGCCATTAGTTATGGATAGTAATGGCAAATCTCCTCGTTTGGTTTCTTTACGTTCCTTGAATAGAGATTTTGTTCTAACTTGCTGCCATTTACCTTCTTTTGTGGGCATATAAATCAGATCATTTTGCAACCGTTTAAAACGCATTTCTTTTGTCTGAATCAGCCGTTCGGTTTTCTCGATGGCCCCATCCCATGTGGATAGAAGATCGGCAATAATTTTTTGTTCAGGAAGCGGTATCACAGGTACCAAACAGAATTTTTTGAACTCTGTTGGATTCACATTTGCTTGGCTGATTGCTCTGGTTGCAATCTTCTTGATCATCTGATCTGCCCAAAAACCTGACAACCACATAGCGACAAACTTTGAGTCTGCCTTTGATTTGTCCACTTCGAGCCGGACTAAATAAGATGCAAATACGGCCTCAATTGCCTTTTCTACGAAACCGACTTTGCCAACGAGTTCGTAACTGTTCGTTCGATTTAGTAATATGTCTCCATCTTTTAATAACAACTTATCTTTTTCATTTTCATTGAGCGAAACGAATGATAGGTCTTTGAAGTCAACTTTTCCATCCTGTAGGTTCTTCATGCCAATCACTGGAACACCAGATTCCGAACCACCCTGGCTGGTTCCATATTGACTTGATAATAGAATCTTTCCAATCGGCTCGATCTTCCAATCTTCTGGGAATCCAATTCTATCTTTAAGAGAAAGTAAGCTCATCGCTGAATCTCCTTGAGCTTTTCGGCCATCTTCAGCCTCACCGCTGCCAGCTCTTTTTCCAGCTCATCAATCTCCACCTGCACGGCATCGATG
>DYNZ01000144.1 GCA_020720805.1 Leptospira biflexa
ACATGGTAGGCGGGAATGCAACCGTAATTTTTAGGCAACGCAACCTGTCCCGCATACGTAAAACTGACGCCGGACACAGCCAGCGCGTGGGCAAGATGGACAAATGTTTCTGTGGCAAAAATATGACCAGGGGGCGTGATCGGTTCCAATCGCGCAGCACGGACAATATAGTTGCCACAAAACTCGATCCTGCCAACAACAGGATCGATATACGAATAACAGGGACCAGCATCAAGGGAGAGGCGCATCCGCAGATCAGCAGGCAGACCAACCTTGCTCCATTCGGTCTGGTTGACCATCTCCTGCAGGGAAACAGCAAGCTCCACGGCCTCCTGCAGGGAAGTAAAAACCAAAAAAATCCCATCTCCAACCGTCCGGCGTGAGAGAATGCTCTTCTCGAACCTTTCAATTACGGAGGCCGCCTCAGCCATAAAAAAGGTTGCAAAAAGAGTCATATCGGTTTCGTCCAGCTTGCTGTAACCCCGCACATCGGCAAAAAGCACAGGAAGAAACGGATAATGTCGTATGGGCTGTGTTCCTGAAAGCATTTCACATCCGGGAAAGTCTTCCTCGTTGTACTTTTGGCAAGATAGATGTTCCAAAAGTGTGAACTCATGGTCATGGTGGAGGAGCGGCAAGGGTAAAGCTCCTGCGACAGAATCCTGAAGGGCAAGATGATGAAATTCAGTCTGAAGCTGTTTACTTCTATTAAGAGCGGCTCCAGCTATGCACAGATGGGTAAAGCAGATACTGTTCTCGATAGTCCGACGGCAAAACACATTTAAGGGTTTCATGTCCATCGCGCTCTTCTTCAGACTCAAGAATCGCTTTTGCAACGAGGGATCATCTGGAAAATACCGCTCAATAAAGTCCAGTTCTGCAAAAGGGAGAAAAAGTGTGATTTCTCCCTGGCGTTTGACCATCTCTTCCAAAAAAAGCATCCCTGGACCAGGGAGTGGACATCCGTAAGCAATGGCAATATGATGTCTGTCGATCCATTGCCCGATTTTCTCCCGTAAAAACTCCTCCTTCTCCTTGGAACATGATTCTGATGACATACCAGTCAGGGCGGCCACTGCTGGCATAGAAAACCATGGCCTCATCGTTTCTATCCCAATCCCATGATATCGAGCGATATAACAGGCCTGGGTATACATGGACGTCTTTTCGCGCAGTTTAGTTTCTTTTCCAGAAACTGCCTGCCGATACCACGCTTCAGCCTGCTCCAGATCCACCCGTAACAGGGCCAATTCTCCCAATGTCGCATCAAGCCAGCAATCGTTTTTTTCATCCAGTCCTGCACGCCGATCAATCAGCTCCCGGCAGATCACTTCAACCTCCCCGGCAAGGTTTTCTGCCTGCTCCTTTAATCCAGAAAAAAGAGCCATGGTTGCGGCATTAACCCCATTGTAATACGCCGCCTCCAAATCACCCTGGTCTTTTGATTTCCGATATCCTTGCAGATAAACAGAAAATGCCTCGTGGCAGGCAGCCTTTCTTTGCTCATCATTGTCCAGTGAAAAGGCAAGTGTTTTAAAGGTGCGCCCTAATAGCCCTGCTGTCTCTCCATCCTCTGCGCCTTTGGCACGAAGGGCAACCAGCAGGTTTCGGGCCTCAAATACGGCTCCGCTTTGCGCCAGGGCCAAGGCCTGTTGCTGGCTCATACGTACATACAATCTTCGCTGATCATCGGGATACATGGCCAAAATCGGAAGATCAGGCAGCTGTGCCAACCCCTCAGCCAGTATATCGTAAGCCAGTAACGGTTCTCCATCCTTGAGCACAGACGCGCCTGCAAGGGCGTAGAGATCAATTTTTTTCTTCCAGACCTCTTGATCCCGTTTCTTCCACTGCTCAAACATCTCTTGAGTCGATAAATCACCAACCTGCTGCCAGAGTTTTTCCGCCGCCAGCTCCAACTCCTGGTGCGAATCCTTTTGATGGCTTTCAGGCGGCGAGACGGTGTAACCCAGCTTGATAGCTGCCTGCAGTACCTGTTGTACGATTTGGCGATCATATTTTTTTTCATCCTCAGGAAGTATTTCGTAAGGAACCAGGCAGGGTGTCTGTTTCAGGGCGTCATCCCGACGCGGACCATACGTCCACCCCTCTTCCATTCTTAATTGAGACCAGCATTCATGGGTATTGGCTGCCAGAATTTCAACCAGCGCATCGAACTCTTGGGGAAGAGCACTCTTCCCTGTCACAATCGGCTGAGGAACATAGCTGTTTTTATTCATACTTCTTCAACTCCCGCAGAAGAATCTGCCTGTTTTTTTCCTTTCGTTTTGAAAAAAGCTGCCGGGCAGCTTCAGTGAAATATTGATGGTTCTGCAAAAAATTCAGCTGCCGCCGAAACCAGTCCGCAAGTGAAATGATCGTTCCATGAGCCGCCAGTTCCTGACGCAGATCAAGGCTGCGCTGTAAAAAATCATCCCGTCCAAAGGTGGAGAGATCTGCATCGCAGAGGATTTTTTCCAGAACTGTCTGGGGTCGCTGGGGCATGGTTGTAGCCAGAATAAGCAAACAGACATGCTCAATATCAGGCGAGCTCAAACCAGCAGAATCCAGGATTTTCTCTGCAATCGCGACGGCAACAGGTTCATTGTTTTCGTACCGATCTACAAAACCGGTATCATGAAACAAGGCTGCCAATAACAGCAACGCAGTCTCATGCTCATCCATGTGGTTCAGCTCAGCAAGTAGCATTGCTGAGGGCAGCACCTCTTGTACAGTATGCCTGCAATTATGATAACTGAGACCAGAAGAGAGACAACTGGCAAGAAGGTTGTGCGCTTCCAAAACCGCCTCATGCCACGGTGGAGGATACAAAGCAAGGATAGAGCAAATATTGGCAAATTGTCTCATCGTTTTTCAGGTAGGCCACAAACTCATCACAGAAAATACAACTCACCGACCTTGCGACAACGCAAGCCGGAAACCGACAAGGCGGTTGCCGACATTTGGTTCGAGTCCGTTGCGGGCTGCCGCTCGCCCTTCATACGGTTTGCTGCGCCAACAGCCGCCACGCACGACACGGTAAATCCCCTCAAGAGGCCCCTGAGGGTTATTTTCATGGCTTTTCCTATAATAGTCTGCACCGTACCAATCTGAACACCACTCCGCAACATTGCCACTCATATCATGAACGCCAAGACCGTTGGCCAGCTTTTGCCCCACAGGCTGTGTGGAACCGTTGCTGTTGTATGCATACCATCCAAGCAAGGCGATATCATCACCGGGACCTGCATACAGCTCCTCCTTGCCACCGCTCCGCGCCGCATACTCCCACTCTGCCTCGGTGGGCAGGCGGTAATTTTTTCCGGTGTGCTCGTTCAGTCGACCAATAAAGGCTTGGACATCATCCCAGGAAACACTTTCCACCGGAATATTCCCTCCCTTGGCAAATTTGGAGGGATTCTTCCCCATGACCGTTTGGTAGATCGTCTGCGTCACCTCATATTTTCCCAGAAGAAACGCTTTCACACATACTTCGTGCACGGGTTTTTCGTTTGTCATCTCATCCTCATCTTCAAAGGTATCACCCATTGAATAACAGCCAGCTGGTACATGAACCATCGAGTTCTCAACTTCCTTGAGGACATCCTGATATTTCTTTCTCGCCTGTTCAATCGTTGAACGCAGCTCAACCATTTCAGTATATTGCTGACTGCCAGATACAGCTTTTGGTGACAACTGGAAATATGCCTCCAACGCGATCAGAGAGGTGTCGTAGTCGTGCATTTGGTAGAAACTCTTGGTCAGCAGATATTCAATATCAGTATTAGTTGTCCCCTTTAAACTGCGGGCATTTTTGACATGCTCGACAGCCTTGACATAATCTCCCTCGGCGAACAGCTTATTCGCCAACACATACTCGTTTTTACCCTCCAAAACTGGAGGCACATGTGGAACGATCTCTTGCCTTCTTCTGATCTCTTCAGCCTTACGATGGCGTTCCTCTTCTGCACGTCGGCCTCTCATCTGCCTGCTGCCTGACCAATTCTTCTTTGCGCTGTCGTTCAAGTTCATCCTGATGTCTCTGCTGCTCAAGGTCGTGGGCCCGACGCTCTTCTTCGGCTCGTTGAGCTTCTGCCTTGCGGCCAGCATCGGCCTGCTGCCTGGCCAATTCTTCTTTGCGCTGTTGTTCAAGCTCATGTTGATGCCTCTGATGTTCAAGGTCACGGGCCCGGCGCTCTTCTTCAGCTCGTTTAAAATTTATGAACAGCATTTCTGGGTATTCCGATAAATTTTCTGGTTACCAGAATAAAATTTTTCT
>DYNZ01000039.1 GCA_020720805.1 Leptospira biflexa
CAATGATAAGAGACTTTTTCATATATACCCCATACCTTTTCTTATACAAAAAAAAATTGGTTTTCGACTCACAGGATGTGAGGAGTACCGGATTTGACAGGGCAGCTTTATGTGACCTCCTGTCACAGCTGCATGAGTTACATCGTGTAACTCAGATGTCAAAAATCCGGCCCCATAGCTTCGCCAGGTGAGACCTATTCTGTCCCCTCAAAAGCCTTGGAAAGGTTTGCAAGGAACGAAGCATGCCGAATTTCGCGCAAGCGGAAAATTCGGCAGTTAGGATAACGAAGCTTGTACTGAGTAATATCGAAGCGCCAGAAAGTGCGAAAAGAAATTTCTTTGCAGTATAACTTGTACTGCGAAGAAATTGAATTTCACCCTTTGTGGTACTTCGCCCATACCCGGCATCTGATAAGATGCAGGATTTCTATTTTGCAATAGGATAGGCTTCTTCGCGAATTTCCACCCCATTTTGATAGAGAACCTTTTTGCCGCTGCCGTCCCCAAATGGATAATCAATCCAGCCATCCGGTTCCAGGAGATATCCCGCTGATAGAAAAATACGGACACCATCAAATCCGTTGAGCATCAAGGAAAAATAATC
The DNA here is from genome assembly GCA_020720805.1 of Leptospira biflexa. Lineage (GTDB taxonomy): Bacteria > Spirochaetota > DYNZ01 > DYNZ01 > DYNZ01 > DYNZ01. The sequence goes on from DYNZ01000039.1 coordinate 605, forward strand.
GTTCGAACTTTTCAGGAGCATCTCTCTTTTATCCTTCCAGATTAGACGATTCATCTGGTAATTACCAATAGTTCGGATCTCACCGCTATTATCCTGGTACACTGTACAATGATATCGACCCTTAGCGACATCCATTGGAAGGCACCGAATCCATACACCGCCATCCATTCCGCCGCTATAGCGAGCATCCACCGGCACGCCAAGCGGGCGCAGTGGCCGCATCGCTACTGCAAGGAGAGCCCAGAATATAAAGAGAGCACTAAGTTTGTTATATATTCTTGACTGAGTCATTAGCAAACTTATCACTGGTACTAGTGAAACGCACTCCTTATTCTAATTATACTGCGATTCAAGCGCTTTTCGCCCTTTCTCAGCACAGCTACATTACCCTAACTGCCGAATTTCGCGCAAGCGGAAAATTCGGCTTGCCTTTGCGGGGATTAAATTACTTTCTCAATATGATACCGCACTACGCGCGTATCGTGTCAAATTGAAAAAAATAAAAAGGATCGTATGGAAATTCGTTTTCTCCTTATTTTCATTCTCATCCTGACAGCAATAGGCATGAGTTATGTCTCTCTGCTCATCAAAAAAAGAGACCAAGCCGCTAAAAAAAAGTATCTACTCGGATTGTCCCTTGCCTCTGTGTTGTACAGCGCTGGTTCCGCTCTCGAACTCAGCGGCGATTCTGTGACATGGGTTCTATGGGCCTATAAAATCCAGTATGCAGGAATTGCTTTTATACCCGCCCTGATACTCCTCACCGCAGGTGACTATATTGCATCCTATCTATGGAGAACAAAGGTTATAAAATTTTTTCTTTTTTCAATCTCATCCATAACCTTCATCCTGGTAGTGACCGAGCCTTATCACAACTGGATGCATCAAAACCCCCGCATGATATTTGATGGTCCCTTTCCTGTCCCCACCTTTGATCAAGGCTCGTGGTATCTGGTACATATTATCTATATGAACCTGGCTCTTTTTCTCGCGAATCTAATTTTTCTAAACTCCTGGATCAAAGCTCCGGCCAGCCACAGACACCAATCGGCTATGCTTTTTCTGGGTTCCCTGCTTCCCTGGACAACCCTTCTGATCTATCTTTCCGGTACCATGTCCTGGCCGTTGGACATCTCCCCTTTTGCGCTGGGGGGATCTACCTATGTCATGTATAAAGGAATCATCTCTTACGGATTAGCAGAAATCATCCCTATCGCGCGGGGTTTGGTGTTTGAGAATATGTATGACGCAGCTCTGGTTCTGGACAAAACAGGATATGTCGTTGACTACAACAGCTCAGCAAGCAGACTTTTCCTCACCAGTACTGGCAGACTCGCAGGCAAAACCCTCAACGCGCTGACACATCCCTATCCAGAACTAAAGGTTTTTGTGGAAGCGGCCTTCGCGCAAAGCTCGGAAAGAAGCCGTGATATCACACTGGATAGCCGAACTTACAATATTCGCCTGATCGATATTTTGGCTAAACGCGGAGATATCACCGGACATATTCTGGTATTCCGAGATATTACCGACTATGCGCGCCTGCTCGATCAGATGAAACAACTCGCCTCTATTGATGAACTCACAGGAATTCCCAATCGGCGTCACTTTTCAGAAAGCGCGCACCGTGAGCTCAAACGATCCAGACGCAACCTTGATTGGCTCTCTATCCTGATGATCGATATAGACCATTTTAAAAATGTAAACGACACCTACGGTCATACCATTGGCGATGAGGTGTTGAAAAAAACCGCACAGATGGCTCTTGGCACTCTGCGCGTGACAGATTTGATCGGACGTTATGGCGGCGAGGAATTCTGCGTATGCCTGACAGAAACTGACCTGGAGCGTTCTATCATTGCTGCAGAGAGGCTGCGCCAGGCTGTTGCGTCTCTGCAATTTGGAGACTCCCTCCATCCATTTCAGATAACGATCAGCATCGGCCTCTACTCCTCACCTGGCGATGAAATCGATATAACTCTCGATTCTATGATCTCCAGAGCGGACGTTGCTCTGTACCAGGCGAAAAACGCCGGCCGAAACTGCACCAGACCCTACCAGGAGAAGGAAAACACCGCACCACCTCAGACGATTTCCTGAAAAAATTAATCAACGAATTCACAAAGATAGGCAGAATCGTCCGCTATCTTTAGTAAAAATTTTGAATTTGCCGGCACCGTGAAAACATCACCCTTACAAAACAACACCCATTCGGTTGCTCCTGGAAGTTGTACCTTCATCTCTCCGGCAACAACAGTCATGATCTCTTTTTTCTGCGTATTAAATTCATAATCCCCTGGCTGCATAACCCCTACTGTAGCGTTATGCGAACCCATTGACAAAGCAAGAGACTTTACCTGACCCTGAAAAAATTCATTTACCTTAATCATACTCACTCCTCTATTTTATAAAAAAATCCTATGATATACTCGAAACACTTTGGTTCTCAGGTTTTATTCTGGCTAAAGGGTGCGTCGACATCGCTGGCATTGCCTTGCGATATCCGAAAACCAAAATGCCTTTAGTATAACTCCCGGGAAGAATTGTTTATTTTTAGAATATCGCGTTGTGCATAATTTTAATCGCTAAGCGAAAAGATAAACTAGGATGTGCGACCTGATTCACCGTTCCCGCGATCATTATTTTTTTTGCTGGATCATAATAGGCCAACACGCCCGACAATCCAGAGTGTCCAACCAGCTCAGGCACTTGGCCGAATGGATTCAGAATCCAAGGCAATTTGAACCGATGGATTCCCAACCCTGCTTGCAAAGGAAAGAAAATTCTATTCCAATTTCCTGACAACTCCAGCAATGAGCGCGCAAAGAGACGACCCATAAAAAAGGCATCAAGAAAGTTTAATAGTTCTGACGCAGTGGAAACAATACCTCCATCCGGACCAAACGAACTCATCGCTTTGGGAATCTCCAGAAGACCACTCCTGTAATGCATTACTTTGGGAGTAGCGTCACGAAAATCTTGATAAAGATATGTCTTCTGCAACCCAAGAGGTCTGCAAATGCTCTTTTGACAGAGGGCAGCAAAGGATTCTGATCTAATAGTTTCAATCAATTTACCGAGTAATTGGAAATTTGTATCTGAATAGTGCGCCCTGCCTTTTTGCCCAGGCGGAAACAACGGCTGCAACTTTTTACTGCGGACGATGGCATCTTCAAACGACCAGGATTGATCGTCTCCATAAAGTAATTCATCCTGCAGACTTCTCCCCCTGTCGTCGCCTCGCTGCTGAAAATAGTCCGGCAAGCCGGAAGTATGCCCCAACAGATGGCGGACAGTGATCTGCTGAGAGTAATCAATGCCCCGAAAAATATGGAGATGATCCATGGTTGCCGCATCAAAAAAGGGAGAGATCGGCTGATCCAGAGAAATCTCTCCCTTTTCTATAAGCTAAAAAATCAAAGTCGTGGTAAATAATTTTGTCGTGCTTGCGATGAAAAACGGCTGGTCATTCGTGAGATTTCCGGCGCATCCGCGCCAGGTATCTTTACCCTTTCTGATAGCGAAAGAGGCTCCAAAAATTTTCAGGCCATCAATACTTTGATCAATAATTTTTTGTAATTTCTGATTTTGATGATAATAATCCAGCATCATGACCTTCCTGCAATTGCCGTCCTAATTTTATAACCTTTTTCTTCAAGCCAAGCTGCAGCAAGCGACGCTGATCAAATCCGTGGATCGAGATCTGATCAGGATTCCATTCATCAGCCAATAGCCGATGATGGAGTTCCTGCTTGTACACATAGACATCAGCTCCAACTACTTTGCCAGAGGCAAGGAAAATCGACACCGACTGCCGCTCATACTCTGGCCCTTCAAATTCATCCAACCGTAACAGATCAGCAGGAGTGACATCGAAAATTAATTTTCCTATGACTGAAGCGCCAGAAACCGGAAGCAAACCAGGATAGATCTCGCCCGCAACCCGACGCCTTTGAAACCCATCAAGACGAGCCTCCTGACTGGTATAATCTCCGCGCACCACCCTGGAAAGCACATCAGCAAACATAAGGGTTCCATAAACAAAGAGATCCATACAATCACCACATATATAGTCGGTACTTTTATTTACAAAAATGGTTATTGTCTCAGCGCCCCTGATCCTGACACCCCTCTTCCCTCTGCATTGGGATCCGATCGGCATTCAGCTCGGCGACAAAGAAAGCTCTTTTCTTAAATCCGCCCCAAAAACTCCAGGATGCAATCATAGTTTCAGGGTCAAAAAAAGAAAACCTCACAACATGAATCTTTTTTGTATCCGCTGCAATAGCGTTATCCTTAGCATAACGCAGCGAAAAAACAAAATCTGCTCCATCACGCTGTACATTTGCAATAAAATATTTTTCATAAAAATGGCCGTAAGAGAATAGAATGTGATCATGCACAATCTCAATTCCGGGAAGTGCTGCCCGACAGGGAATGACCCTTTTCCAGCCTGTCTTGGCCGTTCCCGTTACCATAACCCACTTCTGAGGAATGCCGGACTCTAATTTGGCGGTGTCAAACGGCGCTTTATGCCCCTCATCTCCTTTTTCCGCAAGAGTCAGAAAACCGCCAAAGACCCAGCCCTGCTTGTCCTGCCAGCGAACGAATGTCCATTTTCCTGTTGTATTCGCAATCGTTACATCAGGGCCAGCTTCCTTGAGAAAAACTACTTTGTCGCCGTTCGGTATTAAGGCGATCTTCTTTCCATTCAGATTTGCTTCTTTGCGCATGCGCAATCCGCTCTTCGCCTTTACGATGAAAATAGCCCCGCTTTCCAGAGATTTTGCTGGCACTTTCCCTCAGCCCATAGCCCAGAAAAGGAAAAACATAAGAAAAGTGGAACAGAACCTTTTGCCCATCATACTCATCACCCCAGCTGATTTCCTTTATAAAAAAAATATTCTCAGGGGATGAAAACAACCTTTTTTTTATGGATTGCTAAAAACATACTTATCAACCTATGCGGAAAAGTTGATATATGATTGACAATAGCTCCTGATTGCAAAAGAAGGGAATAGAAAAATTGTTTTCATTCTGCGCGGCACCCTCTATTCTTGCCGTGACTCTAAAAAACGGGACAAAATTATGAGCATCACCTATACCAGTGAACGGACACGCCACCTCCTTGAGATTATGCAGGAGAAAATCATCGTTTTTGACGGAGCCATGGGTACATCGATTCAACGAAAGAATCTCACCCCTGCAGACTATGGCGGCGACGACCTGGATGGATGCAACGAAAATCTTTTACTTACCAGGCCAGGGATCATAGAGGAGATTCATCGATCCTTTCTTCGCGCCGGTGCTGATATCATAGAAACCAATACCTTTGGATCGTCGCCTCTGGTACTCGAAGAGTATGCACTGGCTGATCAAGCCTATGCCATTTCCAAACGCGGAGCCGAGGTGGCTCGCGCAGCGGCACTGGCAGAAAGCACTCCGGACCAGCCCCGCTTTGTGGCGGGATCGGTTGGCCCGACAACGAAATCCCTCTCACTTACGGGAGGTGTGACTTTTGACCAACTTGTTGAAAATTTTTTGATTCAATTGCGTGGCCTGCAGGATGGCGGCGTCGACCTTTTTCTACTGGAAACAGCCCAGGACACGATGAATCTGAAGGCGGCTGGCGTGGCCATACAAAAACTGCGCCGTGAGAGCGGCTCCATATTACCCATCATGATCTCCGGAACAATTGAGACCATGGGAAGTATGCTGGCAGGACAGACCATTGATGCGTTAGCCGTTTCCGTTGCTCATTTGGAGCCGCTCTCCATAGGCTTGAACTGCGCCACAGGACCGGAGTTCATGACTGACCATGTCCGCTCGCTGGCCAAATTGACCCCCTATGGAGTCTCCTGCATGCCCAACGCAGGACTGCCCGATGAGAACGGCAACTACTTGGAAACCCCCCAGAATATGGCGAAAACTCTTGCCAGGTTTGCGGAAAACGGCTGGCTCAACTTTGTAGGCGGTTGCTGCGGAACCGTTCCTGACCATATTCAGCGCATTGCTGAAGCGATGCGCCATTTCCAACCGCGCACCATGAAGGGCAGCCGTCGCTCCTATCTCTCCGGCCTGGAATTGCTGGCGCTGGAAGAAGACGAGCGTCCATATTTAATTTCTGAACGCACCAACGTCATCGGCTCAAAAAAATTTCGTGATATGATTGCTGCTGGTCTCCTCGACGAAGGAGCAGAAATCGCACGGAAACAGGTTCGCGCCGGTGCCCATATTGTTGATGTGTGTATGTCAAATCCTGACCGAAATGAGCTGGAGGATATGAACGCATTTCTGCCCATCCTGCTGAAAAAAATCAAAGCACCTGTAATGATCGATTCAACAGATGCAAAAGTGATCGAATCAGCCTTAAAGATGATCCAGGGAAAGGCGATCATTAACTCCATAAATCTTGAAAATGGAGAAGAACGCTTTGAGCAAATTGTTCCGTTGGCAAAAAATTTCGGAGCTGCTCTTGTGGTAGGCACCATTGACGAAGATCCCGAACAGGGAATGGGCGTTAGCGTCGAACGCAAACTGGCAATTGCCAAAAGATCATTTGATCTGCTTGTCAACAAATACCATTTTCCAAAAGAAGATATCTATTTCGATGCCCTTGTCTTTCCCGTGGGAACCGGCGATGAAAAATATATTGGTTCGGCTGAACAGACTATTTTGGGTGTTAAAGCAATTAAGGAGGCCTTTCCAGGCTGCAAAACAACCCTGGGAATCTCAAATGTCTCCTTTGGACTGCCGGCCGCCGGACGTGAAACCCTCAACAGCGTATTTCTCTATCATACTGTAAAATCAGGACTGGACACCGCTATCGTCAACACCGAAAAACTTCAGAGGTATGCCTCCCTGGATGCCGTCGAAAAAAAACTTGCCGAAGATTTGCTGTTTCATTCCAACCAATCCTACCATGAAGCCCTTGCCGCATTCGCGGATTTTTATAAAGGAAAAAAAATTAGCGACACAAAAGGTCAGGATGAACGAACTTCCTGGACTCCCCAGGAGAGAATCCGCTACAACATTATTGAAGGCAGCCGCGAAGGATTGATCACCGATCTGGAATACTTGATCAAAGAGCTGAAAATGGCTCCTCTCGATGTGGTCAATGGGCCGCTGATGGACGGCATGAAGCAGGTCGGTACGTTATTTAATGAAAACCAGCTCATCGTCGCCGAAGTCCTCCAAAGCGCTGAGGTGATGAAAATTGCCGTATCCCATCTGGAACAGTACATGGAGTCCAACACAGATTCGCGCAAGGGCAGATTGCTGCTGGCCACAGTCAAGGGCGATGTTCACGATATCGGAAAAAATCTTGTTGACATTGTTCTTTCCAATAACGGCTACGAGGTAATCAATCTTGGTATAAAAATTCCACCGGAAAAACTGATCGAGGCCTACCATAAACACAAACCTGATTTTATTGGCCTCTCCGGGCTTTTGGTCAAGTCGGCACAGCAGATGGTTGTTACCGCTTCTGACCTGAGCCAGGAAGGGATCGATGTTCCCCTGATAGTCGGAGGAGCCGCTTTGACAAAAAATTTTGTTACAAAAAAAATAGCTCCCGTTTACAAAGGAGTTTCTATCTATGCCAAAGACGCTATGAATGGCCTGGATATCGCCAATACCTTAACAAATCCGCAACTCAGCCCCGATTTCCTGACAAAATGGAAAGAACTTTCGCAGCAGGCTGAACAAACAGAAGAAGAGGATGATAATCCTGACAACGACAGCGCCTCCTCCGGCCCTCGCGAAAAGATGGTTCTGACATACCAATATGGCCCAAAAAAACCTGCCGATCTAAAGATCCATACCCTGCCAGGTTCTGGAATTTCCAGACAAAAGCTTCTAGAAACATCCTTTCAATATATCAATCCGGGGATGCTGTACAAACGACACCTTGGATACAAGGGGAATACCCAGGAAGCCCTGGAAAAAAGAGAACCCCGCTTTATGGAGCTGGTATCCGTCGTGGAGAAGGTTCAGTCCCTTCTACTCTCAAGGGATGAGTTTGGCGGTGCTGCTGTCTATGGTTTCTTTCACGCTGCCAGCCAGGGAGAGGATCTCATCATCTTGAACAGCGACCGTAGCGCAGAGTTAACTCGCATCCGTTTTCCGCGGCAAAAGGATGGCTGGCAGCTCTGCGCCGCTGACTTTGTCGCTCCGATCGATTCTGGCATAGAGGATTTTATTGGTCTTCTGGTAACCTCTGCCGGCATGGGAATTCGCCAGTTCGCACAGGGATTAAAGGAAAAGGGGGAGTTTCTTCTGAGCCATGCCCTGCAGGCAGTGGCGCTGGAGACAGCCGAAGGAATGGCTGAATGGCTCCACCAGAAGATGCGCGAGATGTGGGGCTGGCAGGATACCCCCGGCTGGACCATAAAAAAACTTTTTGCACAGAAATACCAGGGAATCAGGCTCTCTTTTGGCTATCCAGCCTGCCCTGATCTCGAAGATCAAAAAAAAATATGGCAGCTCCTGCAGCCGGATCAGCGCATTGGCGTCAATCTGACAGAAGGGTTTATGATGGATCCGGAAGCGTCTGTCTCAGCGCTTGTTTTTCAGCATCCGGAAGGACGCTATTTTGCGATTTAAATATTTATTCTATATACTCGCCTCTCTTTCTGCGGTGGTTACATTTTTATCTCATCGGAATCTACCGGCTTTTTCCGTGGAAAAAAATTCTTTTCAGGATCCAGCCTCCGATTGGCACATCGGAACTGGCCTTTCCGCGCTGAGACGATGGGAAGCGACCAGCCTTGGAAATGCAACAGCCAACAGCTCCGATTTTATCGATAATGGACAGGAGTGGCTTCCACTTCCGTTTATCCGCGCTGGGTTAAAGCTTTTTACATATTGGCAGGTTGATCTCAAATTATCAGCCTATGGTTTAAGTATTCTACCGACCGCCTGGCAAGCCGCCACCTCTTACCAGGAAGTCAACTCCCTCCAGCCGCAGACACTACCATCGGGAAATGAGTTAAACGGAAGCCTCTCCTACCAGCGCGGCGATCTCACTTTGGAGTTAAGCGCGATCCAGAAAAACACCGTTTTTCAGGATCGCGTGCTCGGCATCTGGGATGGAGCAACCACCTATAACAATTTACCCTTTCATGGTAACCAGGCAAACCTCACTTTTGCCAATGGCTCCCCTTTTTTCTGGTATCTCCACCAAACAGGAGTTCAGTTGCACGTTACCTATGGACTTGCCGGAGTTTTTTACGCTTTTGATAAGAGTCAGGGTCCAGAGTTTGTCTTTCTAAAAAGCAGTGAAACCGCAACAGTGTATCAAGCGTTTCTTGAAGGCACATACCAGACTCACAGTATAGGTTTTTCCATACGAAAAAAAGTTTTTTTTGATAAAGATTGGAGTATATCCTTTGATTTTCCTGTAAGTTTTGGCCTTAGCACTTTCACCAATCCCTACTTTCAACATCATCCCGCGACGGCATTGCGTATAACAGCCGATATCCTGCTGGCATATCAATTTACCAGGCGGACTCGATTGGAATTCGGACTGCTTTACCAACAAAACAGCATGCTTTTTGCCGCCCCCAATAGTTCAGTCTATCTGACGAAAGAGCTGCCCTATGCCTATGATTCCAGTGGTACGTTAACCGCCCTAGGTGCGGGCAATCATTTCTACCAGCAACAGGATCACCGCATCATCACAATTCAGCCCTCGCTGGCAATTCGGTGGAGCTTTTGATGGCAACAGCCCAAATTCAGGGACGCTCCGCTAAGGCAGCGCGCAGCCAACCCGTTGTACCTTCGACCTGCCCAATTTTGCCAATCCAGAAAAAAAGGGTTGCTTCTCTTTTCTGAATCTTTTTCTTTGCATCGAAAATCTATCCGGTAGAAAATAGAGTATGTTTGGCAAAAAAAAATCCACCCGTTTTAAAAATATTCACGATGTTCAGAATGAAGTTCGTAAAAAATTAAGCCTGCAGCGCGGCGAAATCTTCCAGGAAGATATACCAGCCGAAGAGATCAGACAAAAAATTCGCGAGGATCTCCTCAAAGAGCAGGCAAAACACCAAAAATTGGAACAAAAACAGGAGCCCACCAAAGAGGAAAGCCGCTTACCCTCTGTAGAGGAGATCAAGCGAATCCAGGGAACCCAGCCTGAGCCTGCCAGAAAAAAAGTTAGTAAAACCTATGGTGATTATGTCCCCCCAGATACCTTTAAACACCCCTCTGTGCAGAAAAAAGAGAAACAAAACAAGGTTCGCGGACGCATCACAAGCTACCATATTCTAGATCCTGGAGCCGGTCCCTGGGATTATATCTTCAAATTGCCGCTGGTTCTCCGGCGACTTTTTGTGGATTATCGCGACCCAATTCCCTTCCTCGATAAACTCCTTTTCATTGTGGTATTCTTTGCGGCCTATTTTCTGGCAGTTGGCATGATTATGCTGCATTATAAATATATCAAACCGGACGCTACCTTTACCTTGGATAGCCAGGGACGTCGCATCGAAATCGTTGTCAAACAGGAGGATATACCAGATCTGCGCCGCACACTGGGACCGGACTGGTTGCGTAAACTCGGTGAATCCCAGTTGCAAAGCAAATAATCAGCCAAGGAGAGAAGATATGAGCCTCATTTTCCAGGAAGTGGTCATTTTACTATTTATCATCGGAATGGCTATTTTTTCAGCGATCAAAACCCAGCACTTTTATATCGATAAAAATATTATCAATCTTAAACTGGTTAAGCCAGATCAGGGAACTTCCAGCTCATCCGAGAAAGCAAATGCGCCGGCTACTGAGACAAAACAGTAAACAGCATATATGAAATGGGGATTTTTTTTTCTTCTTTTTTTCCTCTTGGTGACCATGCAATGGTCGCTATGGCGGATTTTTAGCACCTTGCACATTAGGCCAGCTCTCTCCCTGATCCCCTTTTACAATCTATTTCTACTTCACCGCAATCTTGGCAAGCCAGATAGGCAGGCCTGGCAATTTCTTTTTCCTTTGTGGAATCTCTACTATCTTCACAAATTGGAGGTTCTCCTGGCGCGAAGATTTGGGAAAAGCCCAGGTTGGGCGAGGCTCTATCTTTCCACCCTTTTTTTTATCGGCTACCCCTATCTTGCCTGCCGCAGTTGCCAGCGGGATAAACCAGGTGAGCTGCCATGAAACTGACCACTGCAGATTATCAGAGTATTCAGGAAATCTTAATTTCCGCCGGCAAAGAAGCGATTCGCATATTTGACGGCCCGCAGGAAGAGCAGATGCGCGAATGGAAGGCGGACTTCAGCGTCGTATCCAAAGCGGATCAGACCTTGGAAGAGATGGTAAGCGGCAGATTGAAGCAGCTATTTCCCGATGTACCCGTCATCGGCGAAGAGAACGGCGGTACTTTACAGCCTGGCTCCTGGGTCATTGATCCCGTTGACGGTACCTCATCCTTTCTATCAGGTCTGCCATTATGGACGATTTCCCTGGGGTTTATCAATCAGCAAGGAAAACCAGAGTATGGCTTTCTCTATATACCTATGCTGCAGCAGATGATTTGCATCGACGATCAGGGACAATTGCGGAGAAACAGACAACTGATTCCGAGAAACCTCCAGGGTATGAGCGCCTTTGATGCAGGGAAATCGAGCTATTTTCACAAAGAGAGCCAGATCGCAGTACCATCCGGGTTTTACAAACGTCTCGGTTTTCATCCTGGTTTCGCAGGAAAGGTGAGAAATTTTGGATCCACTGCGCTGCATGGCAGTATGGTAGCCTGCCGTAACCTGACAGCAGCATTAATTGGAACACCCAAACTCTGGGACATTGCAGCAGCCTGGGCACACCTGCGCGCTAATGGCATGGATTTCTATGCCTGTACATCTCCCGGAGATTATGCCGAAGGCGATTGGGTTCCTCTGGATCTTGGCTATTTTTTTCTCGAACAGCGTCAGAAATCTCGCCTGCTTGCGGGCAGCCACGAGGAGTGTCGCCAATTAGCAAGAGCAATTCGATGGGACAGATGAGTTCAAAATTTTTTTTACAGATAACGGATACGGAGGCCAAAATGAAAACGATTTTTTCGACTCTCCTATTTTTCCTTTTGTTGCATAGCGCTGACGCAAAGCCTGCGATCCAAAAGCTGTGGACCAATTCCAGCGGATTTTCCGTTCCCGAATCGGTCTATTTTGACAAGGATCGACAAAAAATCTATGTAAGTAATATCAATGGTAAACCGATAGACAAAGATGGAAACGGATTCATCTCACTTCTCTCCAGAGATGGAAAGCTAATCAAGCTAAAATGGATAACTGGATTGCACGCTCCCAAGGGAATGGGTGTTTGGAAAAATTCTCTTTATGTAACTGACATCAGCAGGGTTGTGGAGATTGATCTTCCTACAGGCAAAATCAAAAAAATCATGGAAGTTGGTGGAAAGTTTCTGAATGATATCGCCATTAACAACCAGGGCGCTCTCTATGTCTCGGATATGATGCAGGATTGCATCTATAAATTTGAAAATGGTCAAGGCCGGATTTGGTTACACGGGCTGAACAAACCAAATGGACTATTCTGGTATGATAACTCGCTCTATATCGCGGGCAGCGGCGATGGGAAATTCTGGGTTATAAAAAACAACCAAAAGAAAAAAATTGAGCTCGCCAATCTGGGTGCCGGTCTGGACGGATTAGAAAGAGTACCGGGCCAGGGTTGGCTGCTATCGAAATGGGCCGGAGCCATCTACTTTATCAACGCGAACTATGAACCAATCCTTTTGTTAGATCGCAGACATACAAAAATCAACAGCGCTGACATTGGATATGACCCAGACCGAAAGATACTCTATATTCCCACCTTTTTCCAAAATAGTATCGAAGCCTGGCAGCTCCTTTATAGATAAGTTTCATGAACTGGTACAAAAATATTACCTGGATACTCCTAATCCTGATTTCATTGTGGGTATATCGTCCGATGCCTACTCTCTATGCCTCAGTTGATGAAGCGGGTTATATCCCCACAACCCTAACAGAGATGACCCAGGGAATCAGAGAGGATCACAAAGATCTTCCCGACTCAGAGGGTAGTTTTTTTCTCAGTAAAATTCGACTAATAATCCCACCTTTCAGGATGCTTAAAAAAATATCTAATAACTCTCTAATTATTGTAAAACACTATGCTCGTTTTGCCAACCTGCAAAAAGAATATATATCATCCTTTCACCACCAAACAGAATTTCGATTCCAAAACTACTCCTTCGTTCTCTTCTGGCAGGACTCTCTTACTAAAAAGCTTCTGGTAGAGCCAATCCAGCCAAAATCGATGGAGATCCTTGCAGTTTTCGGATACTACCAGCCGCGAGTTCGCACATTTTATCTCTTTGTAAACGCCTTCCGCACAGTTGACAGAGGTCATGAACAACAAAATTTTTGATTTTCCGGATTGACACAAAAGAGAACTCTCGTTGCATAGAATGCTTGTATGGACAAATATCAGAAAAAGAAAAATCGACTTGATAGTTACAAAAAAAACCTAAAAAAGTTTGAGGATGATATACGGTCGCGCGACCTGATCCAGTCCTCTGATCTCGACCCCCTTTTTCATGAACTGCAAACATACCATACCGAATTAGAATACCAGAATGATGAGCTATTCCGCTCGCAAAACGAGCTTGAAAAGGTACGTCAAAAATATTTTGATCTTTTTAATTTTGTTCCTGTTGGTTATGTAACTCTGGATCAAAATGGAGTCATAAAAGATTCCAACAGGACATTCCTTCTCCTTATAGATAAACCGGCCGACCAGATCCTAGAACACCATTTTTTTCCGCTTATAGAGCCAGCCTATCAAAACATATTTATTTCGTGGATGAAAAACAAAAGGCAAACTGCTCTCGACATTCAGATGCAGCACAAGACGCGCGGCTCCTTCTGGGTCAATATAAAAAACAGCATCGCGATCCTGGAGCCAAATCCCGAAGGCTCCCATAATCAGTTGATGCTCCTGATCATCAACGACGTTCACGAAATTCACAGCTCGCGAAAAAGGTTACAGGACGCTCTGGATCACCTGAACACTGCAATAGAAGTGGCTAATCTGGCCTGGTGGCGAATGGATGTCGTAACGGGCAAGGTCACCTTTCACTCGAAGAAAGCCCAGATGCTCGGCTATCCGGAGCAAAAATTTCTTGATAAAACATACCACGCTTTTACCGAGTTAATCCATCAGGATGATTACGAAAAAGCGATGTCCTCAATGCGCAACCACATCAGTGGTCAGACTGAGGCCTATGAGGTCGAATACCGAATTCAACACTCCAGTGGCCACTGGCGTTGGTTTTACGATTTTGGCAAGATAACCGACCGTAGCCTCCAAGGGCAACCTCAAAGCATTACCGGCATTGTTATGGATGTAACAGACCGCAACGAAACCAACGCGATCCTGAAAGAAAGTGAAAATAAATTCCGCAGCATATTCTATGAATCAGCCCTAGGGATGGTAATCTGCACTCTGGAAGGAAAATTTGTTCAGGTCAACAACAGCTTCTGCAATCTAGTTGGGTATAATGCTGATGAGCTACTATCGATGGATTTTCAAAACATTACCTACCCGGACGATATCCAGCTGGATTTGAGTATGGCGCTTGACCTCATCAACGGCAAGGCAGAATCCTACAGGTTACAGAAACGATATATTCATAAAAGCGGTAATATAGTCTGGATAGATCTTACTGTCTCTCTCCACAAGGACTCAAAGGAAAATCCCATCTTTTTTATAGGCCAGATACAGGATATCACAAACCAGAAGCAGATCGAAGAGCAACTCACAAAAGCCGCCACGGAATCCCGCCTGGCAGCCCAGGCCAAGGGGCAGTTCCTGGCAAATATGAGTCACGAAATTCGCACGCCTATGAACGGAGTGCTTGGAATGCTTGGAATTCTTCGTGATAGCGATCTTCTGCCTGACCAGCGCCAGTTTGTTGAGCTGGCCTACCAATCCGCTTCGGGTCTCCTGACAATCTTGAACGATATTTTAGATTACTCTAAAATAGAAGCCGGTAAACTGCTTCTAGATCATCAACCTTTCTCCATTCACAAATTAACTTCAGAAGTAATCTCCATGTTGCGTTTTCCAGCGCAGGAGAAAAATCTTGATTTTGGTTATGAATCAGAGATTCCTGAGGAGACTTTGCTTGTTGGCGATGAAATCAGAGTTCGCCAGATCCTGATGAATCTTGCCTCAAATGCCATCAAATTTACGGATCGAGGATCCGTTCGCATCCACTCTTTTTATAGAAATGGAATTTTGCGCCTGGAGGTTCATGACACGGGGATTGGCATCAGTGCAGATAAAATTGATGATATCTTTGGCCTATTTGAACAGGCTGATATCTCCATAACGAGAAAATATGGAGGCACCGGGCTTGGGCTCTCCATCAGCCAACAGTTAGCCCAGATGATGCACGGCCAGATTTCAGCTACCAGCCAGGAAAATAAGGGATCAATCTTTACATTTGAAGCGCCCTTTCCTGAGAAAAAACAGGAAGAGCTTATACCGAACTATAGCGTTGAAGCCAATCTGTACCGTAGCTCCCATCCCCAATTTCAACTGGTCCTAATTGACAACAAAGAACTGAACACACTCCTCCTCCAGAATCTTGAGCTGCAATCCTGCTTTTTTATTAATCATGTCAACCAAGTCAAAGATCTGGACACCTGGATGGTTAGTTGCCAAAGTCCAGCCAACAACTCACTACTCTTTGTACTGACCGATGAGATGATTGGCCAAACTCCTCAAAGCGAACTACTCCCAGCACTCCCACCGCATCTTGCTCACTGCAAAATGCGAGCCCTGGTTTTGGCAAAATCCACCTATCGTGGACAGGCTGACGTTCTCCATGCCCTGGGTTATCATGGTTATGCCGCCTGGCCATTACGCCTGCACCAACTCTGGGATCTAATGTGCGTTGTTATGCAGGCTTCAAAAAATGAGATAAAAAATCAGATTATTACCTTATACTGGATCAAAAATTTTGGCGCACAATATCTCGAATTGCGCATCCAGCGCTCCATAAAACCGAAAAGTAAAAAAAATTTACTGGTTGAAGACAACACTGTCAACCAGATCGTTACACGCAAAACACTAGAAAAATTAAAATTTGAAATTGATATCGCCAACCACGGAGCTGAGGCAGTAAAAATGGTTCAGGAAAAGGAGTACGACCTGGTTTTTATGGATATCCAGATGCCGGTGATGGATGGTTTTACCGCATCCATCCAGATCAGAAACCTTGGCGGACGCCACCTCACCACTCCCATTGTGGCTATGACTGCCGGAGCCATGCAGGAGGATCGGGACAAAGCCCTCGAAGCAGGAATGAACGCCCATATCAGCAAACCGCTGGTGAAACAGGAGTTAATGCTGACCCTGCACCGTTTTCTCTCGCTGTAGGGAATATATACTCGAAACACTTTGGTTCTCGGGTTTTATACTTGCTAAAGGGTGCGTCGATATCGCTGGCATTGCCTTGCGATATCCGAAAACCAAAATGCCTTTAGTATACTATTGTATTTCAAGTATATAATTGACATAACCGCCTCCTTTCCAGCATCTCTCACTAAAACTTATACAGCAAAGAAAGTATCCTTCACACTTACTTTCACCAAAAACCAATCTCTTCAGGAAATAATAATCAAGGACTATGTATGTCACCCTTCATACCATTGTTTTTTGTCCTCTTTACACTAAGTCTAGTTTTGGGAACATTTTTTTTTCTATTTCGGGCTAAAAAACGGCAGCTACCTATAGAACTTGAATCAAAACCGATTCTAACGCTGACGTGTGCTGGTACCATTGGTGCCCTGAATTTCCGCGGACCTTTTGTAAGGTTATCGCTCTACCACGATTTTCTGGTCATCAGTTATTGGAAGCAGCTTCTGCTGCGACCGGAAGATATTATCAATATCGAAATTTCCCGAGTTCTCTTCGTCCAGCGAGTCATTTTTCATCACCGAAATAGTTCCATACCAAAGCAAATTCGTTTGACATTTCGCGACATCGATCGTTTTCGTACTGCTCTGTCCAGTTTACCCTGGGCGGCATCGTACCAGATCATCAAATGAGGAGCTTATGGATAAGGAAAAGTCCGTTATGGAACAAACATTAGCAAAAATTCAATTTCTTGCAAACAGGGCTTTTCAGCAATCTCTGATTTTAACTGATTTCATTGAGGGTCATTGCAGTAAAGCGGAAGCTCTGCTTTATCAAATTGAGATGATCAATGATGACTTAAAAGAGATGAAGGAATTGACCACACTGCTAGGGCAAAACCGTGATCACAACAATTAAAAGCCAATTTCGCAGTCGGCGTCCTTTTCATAATCTTCCTGCAGATTTTCGCTATCGGGATACCATCTGGTATGACCAGGTAAGCCATGAATACCAGCGTTACCGTATGCTTATTTTTATTGCCTCGCTTTTTGTGGGAATGATGGTTCCCGTAATCCTTTTCCTGTTCAATCCACAAGGGGCCATTTCCAAAAACCTGCACTGGAATTACCTTGCGGCCTTTTTAACACTGTTTCTCCTCTTTCTAATCTCCCTAATCAGTAGAATAACCCGGTTTGTGATGCGTCTGGCTCCGCTGATTTCCATCGTTGGTTGGTTTGCCTCTGTTTTCTTACCAGGAGGTGGCGACGTTCACTGGCTCATTATATTTATCTTTCCTATTCTCTATTTTCAACTGTTATCGATCAGAGAAGCCATCATCTGGTTTTTGATATTTTATGCGTCCATCGCAATTACTTTCCTTTTATTTCACAATGCATGGATTGTACATTGGCCCCATAGCATAAACCGACCAGAAGGATTCCTCCTTATCATTACCTCATTGCTCATTGCGTTGCTCTCTTTTGCAGCACGCCTCCTGATAAACGCGAATTTACAGAGGCTGGTGCATAGTATTATCTATGATCCTGTGACAAAATTACCCAACAACGAGGTTCTCCTTTATTCCGTTGAACCCAGCGAATCGTATATGCTGGCGATCCTCAGAATCGAAAATTTTCAGGATCTGGGCAATCTTTTTGGATTTGAGATGTCTGATGATGTGTTAAAGTTTGCCGGAGAATCATTTTTTGGTGTTGCAAAACCCCTTTCGCTTCTCCCCTACCATCTCGGAAAAAATGATTTTGCTGTCCTGATGAAACTTGCGCCAAACCAGAGTTTGCGCAATGAAGGTAAGGAGGCATTACGGCGTCTCCTGATGCAGTTGCGTAAAAAGCCGCTTGTTTGGCAAAACATGAAAATCTATTTCCAAATCCGAGCAGGCGCTAGTTCTATTATTCAGGGAGAAGTCAAACAGGCGTTATCCCAGGCGAATACCGCTTTACTTTCAGCAATCCGCAGCTTCAGCGAATATAAAATTTTTGCTGATTTCGAACAAGAAAAACTCTACTCCTTAAACGCAATTCTGCGTTTCTCAAATCTCGTAGAAAATATCGAACAAAAAAAACTGGAGGCATTTTTCCAGCCTATCGTCGATATCCAGACAGGACAGATTATCTGGTACGAAGGTTTGATGAGGCTCAAACGCACCAATGGTACTTATGAACCAGTAGGACCCTATTTGCACATCGCCCGCGGAACAGGGTATTACGAAAAATTCAGCAGCCTGATTATTGAAAAAATTGTGCAAGCGATGCGATTGCTGCCATACGACTTTTCCATGAACATCAGTTTTCTTGACATAACCAACCCTGTTCTTCTGGAACAGTTGCGCCTACAAAAAGAACTTGTCCCCGGGTTTAAAAATAGACTGATACTGGAAATTATTGAAACGGAGGATCTCCATGAAGACGTTTTGGAAAATCCTACCGGAAAAATATTTTTCCAAGAAATGAAAAAAATAGGTATTCGTCTTGCTCTGGATGATTTTGGATCAGGATTTTCCAACTTATCGAAAATATTGCAAATGCCTATCCAGATCATCAAGATTGACGGAAGTCTTATAAAGCGAGTCTCATACGATAAAAACGCAGAACGTATTCTTGAGGGAATGCTATCGTTTTGTGAAAAAAATGGACTCACGATGGTTGCAGAATACGTAGAAAATGAAAAAAGTTGCCAAATCCTTAAAAACCTCAAAGTTCATTACGGTCAAGGATACTATTTCGGCAAACCGATCCCCTTAGAAGAGATCCGCTTGCCTGACCGAGGATTCTAACCCGGCTGCCTCTCGCTCTCCTTAAGGTACCCAGAAAGCGTGTCCGAAAGGTTGCTTAGTCGAACGGACAACGACACAAAAGCATCAATATCTTTAGATACCTGTATGGCCATTCCTTTCATCAACTCCATCCACTGGGCAATCTGCTGCAGAGACATTTTCTGATCGGAAAAATTATCCACGATCAATTGATTCGTTTTGGTTAACTCGTGGCTGGCTTTGCTGATCGCCTCGCTATTCTGACGTCCATGCGCCGCGTTTTGGTTCAGATATGTCATAAACATATCATTCTCTTTTACAAATCCAATGATCCCTTCCATATCCGCGCCCATGGTTTCCGTACTGCGCGTTACCTCTTCAATGTTCGCTACAGTATGATGCACAATTTGCGAAATCTCCTTGGATGAGGCAACGCTCCGTTCTGCAAGTTTGCCGATCTCATCAGCGACGACAGCAAAACCACGACCATGTTCGCCAGCCCGTGCTGATTCTATGGCAGCATTAAGTGCCAATAAATTTGTTTGATCTGCGATTTCATTAATGGCATTGGTAATCGCAGCGATCTGCTTAGAATTATCGTGCATCATCTTAATCGCTTTTAAGTTTATCCGAAGCTGCTCCTCATTGGCCTTGGCTTTCGCCATGGACTGGCGGGCACTCTCAGCCTGTTCCTGACTATTTGTATGAATCTCCTGAATCAAGGAAGAGATTGCTCCGATTTGAACCAAATTCTCGCTCAGGGTTTTATTTTCATGAACCATTCGATCATGCAATCCATCAATATCCTGTTGGTATCCGGAGATCAGTTTAGCAGTTTCCTGAAAAATATTCTGATACTGACCATTAATCTTTACAATATCCTCGCTGGTCTCCCGCAAATATTTATTTCCATCCTGAAGATCATCCAAGGATTGATGGATTACATCAATCA
Source organism: Leptospira biflexa (assembly GCA_020720805.1). Lineage (GTDB taxonomy): Bacteria > Spirochaetota > DYNZ01 > DYNZ01 > DYNZ01 > DYNZ01. The sequence continues at coordinate 20,728 of DYNZ01000039.1, forward strand.
TCTGCTGCATTTTCTTCACATGATGCAGGGAATGTTCTCTTTCCCGACCAAGATCCTTGATATGCTGGCTGGTAAATCCGGCCATCTTCTGCAAAAAATAGACAAGCCCAATTAAAAACAACATCTTTGCAATTTCCGTGGGAAGCCTCAGGGTTAACGGTTGAAAAATTTTGGCCGGATCTTTTGTGAACTCCATACCCCCTTCGGTTAAACCAAGGGTCAACAACAAACCATAGGTCGCAACTGCCAGAAATCCGTTATAATAATTAATTTTTTTATCAAACCGAAGACTATGGACTATCAGCATTAAAAAATAGACCAGGAAGGTAGAGGGCTCTTTTAATGAGAGACCATAGCCATTAAAGGTGTCATTATGAAAACCGAATTTAATAATAAAAACGAGCAAAATGTCTATCGTCGCTGATCCGTACACCAGCCAGCCCGGCATTTTATTGCGCCACAGAAATGCTGCGTTAAAGATTGCCAGTCCAAGATAAAAAATGGATGCCAAAATGATGGAGAGATAAACCGCCTTTACTGAATTCTGGGAATAGGCGGAGATGCCGGCTAAGAGATAAAAACCGGAAAAGACAAAACGGGCATTATTGATTAATTTTTCTGCTTTGATATTTTGCATTTGCCTTCTCTATTTTCAGAAATCTTTCCTAATTAGAAAGAGTAGGATTTAAGATTTAATGATCTCTTTGATGATTTCAGATGACACAGGTTTTTTAATAAACGTAACATTGATCTCATTAGCCCGCATTTTTATACTTTCCTGTATATTCGCTGTAATGAGAAAAAGGCGCGTTACTGACGTCACTCTTCGTATCTCGCGAGCAACATCAAGACCATCCATTCCGGGCATATTTAGATCCAATGTCACAATATCATAATCCTGTCGTTGAATCATCTGCAAAGCCTTTAATCCATCTTCTGCTTCATCTACCTGACAATCGGGCATTGCTTCCTGAAACATGGCCGTGATCATCATCCGCGCCACCTTGCTGTCATCGACGATTAAAATTCGCTTTGACATAATCTATTACTCCCCTTCAGAATTCACTCCATTACAACAAAGCAAAGACCTTTATCAAGCCAATTTATTCCTAAAAGCAAAAAAAGAGAGCGATCTATTTCTGCAAACTACAGATCTATTCTTTTTTTTCTTGCCAATGAAATAGGTTTTTTACATGGTTCCGTTGAGTTTTTTGATTTTTACTGTGCTAAGAAAAATTTTTTTATAGAATAATTACTGACTTTTTTGTGTTTCATGTTGTTTGGTTGGTATCATTGGTCATTTTTCCATTTAGAGGGTTTATGTCTTTGGGCAATATTCATCTAACCGACCTACAAAAAGACGCTCTGACAGAACTTTTCAATATGGGGATCGGGGCTGCGGCGGATAGCCTGAGTAAAATGGTTAACTCAGAAATTCAGCTAAGTATTCCTAAACTCATCGTTTCCAGTACAGCCAACTTACCCTCCCAGCCCATAATCGCGACACGCCAGATCTTCTACGGCAGATTTAGACATCTTAACTACTTTGTCATCTTTCCCAGAAAGAATATCTATCCCCTGGCAAAACACCTTTTCCAGAATAATATCACAATTGATGAAGAGATCGGACAATTTGAGAAAGAGGCTATTCTGGAAACGAGTAACCTTATTCTGAATTCATGCCTCGGCACTGTTTCCAGGCAATTGCAGAGTGAATTTCGCAGCGACAAGCCAGTTATTCTTTCCGGATTGCTCAATAATGTCCTCTCTGGAGGTGAAGATGGGATATGCATTAAAATGCAGCTTCACTTTCAGGCAGAAAATGAGACGATTCATGGTGAGATCTATATTCATACCAGCTCTGAATCAATAAAGGCATTACAAAACACACTGATTCAGTTTTTGGCCAGGATTTAAATCATGGACAGTTTTATCTCCATCCTATCTGCGGCAATCAATATCGTCGACGTAGGTATATTGATCTTTAATAGTCAGGAGCAGCTTGTATTCTGCAACGATTGGATCAACCACCACATCGATCCTGGCTATAAGCTACAAAAGGAAGGTAGTTTCTCCTCTGTTTTTCCCGATATGATCAATGGACGCATCCATAATGCACTCAAAAGCGCCCTAGTGTTGCGCTATCCCTCCTTCATATCACAAAGTTTGAATCATAGCCCGTTTCCCCTTTATCATAACCAGGAGAGAGTTCACATTGAAGAGCATCGGCTCAGTCAATCCCTCTATGTCATGCCAATTGTCACTGACAACGGCGAGGTCTTCGCGCTAATTCAAATATCAGATGTTACAGATATAGTTTTGCGTGAAAAGATCCTCCGGGAGCAGAAAATAGCTGCCAGAGAAGCGGAGCGCCAGATTCTGGTTGTCAATCGAGCCCTGAGTGAAAGCGAAGAACGTTATCGAAACCTGGTTCAGACGATTCCGGACATTGTCTATAAAATCGATCATGAAGGAAAGTTTATCTTTATCAATAATGCCATCCAGGGTCTGGGTTACGATCCAGCTGCATTGATCGGTAAACATTTTAGCATGCATACTGCATGCGGATGAAATTCCCCCTGTCAGTCGCGACAATGTAATTAAAAACCGACAACTCTTACCCGAGCAAGGCTCTCCTAAGCTTTTTGATGAGAGGCGAACAGGTAGGCGCAAAACGACCAATCTCGAAATCCGGCTGGTACCAAATCCCTCCAGCAATCTGGATAAAGAGTTCTATGGTTATTATGATGAACTGTTTCATTTTGGCGAGGTCATTGCTACAGGTCATTATCAACAACCGCCCCAGGCTGAGAGCCCCGAATTTTCTGGTACGGTTGGAATTATTCGCAATATCACAGAACGCAAGCACTCAGAAGAGCTTCTCCAAAAAGCAAAACTGGCTGCGGAGAGCCTGGCACAGGAAAAAAGTAACTTTCTGGCCACCATGAGCCATGAGATCAGAACCCCTATGAATGGCGTGATTAGCATGACCTCCCTGCTCAGGGAGACAAATCTGGACAAAGATCAACAGGAATATGTGGGAATTTTGCACGCAAGCAGCCAAATTCTTCTCAATGTTATCAATGATGTACTGGACTATTCGAAAATTGAGTCAGGAAAATTAAAAATGGCTCACGAACCGTTTTCCCTACGAAAGTGCCTCGAAGATATTGCAGATATTCACGCCCCCAGTGCACAAGATAAAAATATTGAACTCATACTTCATATTACTAGAGATGTTCCAGAGGGGGTCATCGGCGATCAAAATCGCCTTAGTCAGGTCATCTCAAATTTACTCAACAACGCTATAAAATTCACCCACCAAGGGCATATCGAAATCTATGTTACTTTATACGAATCAGTTACGCAGCAAAATCGTACGCAAGGGAAATCGGGAAATTCCGTGAACATCCAATTCTCCATTAAGGATACAGGCATAGGCATTCCACAGGAGAAGATCAGCCAGCTATTCCAGCCTTTCTCTCAGCTCGATATGCGACGAAGCCGTGAGTACGGAGGCACTGGCCTGGGTCTCTCCATAGCACAACGACTGGTCGAGGAGATGTATGGACATATTTGGGTTCAGTCAAAATATAAAGAAGGATCGGTATTCTCATTTTTTATCAAAACCGAAAAGGATCCACACTTTTCCCCTCTCTCTTTAGAAAAGTTTAGAGAGGATCTGTCAGGAAAAAGGATTTTAATGCTTCTGGCAAACAAGTTGCTTGCTGATTTAATCCACGAGTGCATAGAGGAAATTCTGACTAATTGCACAATCTTTACAGACCAAGGGGAGTTTACGCAGGCATTGCGTCAACCTTCGGCATTGGTAATCGTCGATGCCCAATCCAGACAATGGGAAATTCTCAAAATAGCAAAAAATATCAAAGCACAATTTCCGGATACACCCATCCTTGCCTTAATTAACAAGGGCGAGCAAAAAAAGATACGCCTATCTGAGGAGATTGATGGTTATTGTACCAAGCCTATCCGCAAATATACCGTGCTGAACCTGTATAAAAAGCCTGCACAGAGAGATACTCATCCCTCGAATTTCAGTAA
>DYNZ01000145.1:0-3067 GCA_020720805.1 Leptospira biflexa
CTTGAACCTCCACTGTCCTCTAATGAGCAATTAGCTGCCCTGCCGCAAAAATCCACTATTGATCTACTCCCTCTTTTTTCCTTCCGGAAATTAACCGCATTTTCTACAGAGCAACTTCACCCTGGCTTCAGGGGGGGCTTAAAAATTAAAGAACTTGCACTTTCAGTACGCACCACAAATATCCTTGAAGAGCTGCAACTGGAGACAATCGGCGAGGTGATGCTTACGCCAGGGACGGACCTCCTGAAACAACAAAACTTTGGAAAAAAATGTCTTCAGGAATTGCAAGATGTTGTCTGCGGACTTTGTGCTGGTGGAGCCCTGCAAGAACATCTGGCTTTGCCACCCACTGAGTACTCTCTTTCCATCCTGCCCCTGTTTTCTTCACAAAGGTTCAGAGGCATAACTGTTAATGATTTGCACCAGGGGTTCCGTGCCCTTACAAAGCTCTCCGATCTAATCATCTCCAATCGCACATCAAAAGTCCTGAGTAATTTTGAGATGCGGACCATTGGTGAGGTCATGCTTACTCCTGGCGACGAGCTGTTGCGCTCCAAAAATTTTGGACGAACAAGTCTAACCGAATTACGGAACATTGCTCGCTCACTCTGCTTAGCCGACGGTCAGGAGGAAGAGCAAGATGCTGGCGATTACTCAAGCTATGATGCAATGGTTGAGTGCTTTATCAACCATTGCGTGAAGAATGAGCGAGACCAGCGGCTACTCAAGCAAAGATTTTGTTTTACTGAAGGCAAAGTTCCTACCTTGGAGGAGCTTGGCCAGCAATTTAGCATCACCAGGGAGCGCGCCCGGCAGATTCTCAAAAAAGGGATAGATAAGCTACGCATAAAGACAAACATGGACAGGCTCCGTTCCTTTTGGCAGCAGCTGAATTATATTGTGCTACAGGGAGGCGGGCTAATCAAGTTGGGAACATTGTCCACTGCTTTGCAGGCTCATTATGATTGGCCCGAACTGCCATTTCCGCCTGCCTTGGGGCAGTTTCTTCTTCTCAAGGAAGCTGATGCTGCCTTTAAACAGTCTAACGATTTATTTGAATTTCCTTGCCCTTGCCGAAGTTGCCACTTGCCAGCAAATCAGTTGCAGCAATTTAATTTTGAGGAAACGGAATCTTTCCATATCCAGGTTGTGGTAGCCAGACTATCCAAGCATTGCCAGAGCCACTGCCCTGAAGGCACGCCGGTCACGACCTTTTTTCCAGCCTTTATTGAGCGCTTAGTGAAAAATAGCAATGGTCTTTTGGTGCTCCATAATGATGTGGTGCTTCCTTATGAGCGATGGCGAAAAAAATACTGTGATAACCTTGAAGATGTCGTTTGCCAGGTCTTGGAAAGCCATGGAAAACCCATGCATTTTAGTGAGATTGCCAGTGGTATTCAGCAAGTGAACGCCAACTTCAAGAATCTCTCCGACCACAAAGTCCATGCTGCTCTCATGCGCTACAACTCTATTGAGATTATCAATCGAGGAAGATATGGCATGAAATCTTGGGGGCTGGGCGGTTACCGATCTGTTTCCACTGCTGTTGAAGAGTTGATCGATGAGAAAGGTCTCCCACAAAAGAGGGCGAATATTCTCAGTGCCTTGCGTAGAGAATTCTCAGAACAAAACATCTCAGCCTCCTTAACAGTTGAGACGAGGTTTACAAATATTGGCGACGGATTTTATGATCGGCCACAAAATTGGCGGCAGCGTAACTGCCAAGACCTTATCGAGTTGTTGCCAGATCCTGTAGCCGCCCTTGCCAACTATCTGGTGAACCATAACAACACCTCCTACAAGCTGGTCATGGCTTTTATCTTTGTTCGTAGCATGGATGAGGACGGCTCTATTGACCTCTTTAAGCTCAAAGACATGTTTTATAATTTTTATCGTTCCCGCTACAAAAAAGGACTGGTGGTTGAGACAGCTTCCTCGGTAATGAGTCGTATTGCTGAGTTACCCCCTGCTGACATCAAAAATAAGGCAAGTAAAAAACCTCTAGAAAGTTTTTTATACAGTAGTTTTTTTCAAGAATATTCGCAAAATGGTAGCCGATTAAAGCTGGTCGAACCACTTGTGATAGAACTGCGACAGGGTGGAACACGAGACACCTTACTCATCACCATCCTCAAGGCCATTGATGATTATTTCCTGAAAATTATCCCTACCATAGCTGCCCCTTCAGCTTCGCCATCTCCTCAATCTATGGAACTACACCAGGAGTTAAAGCGAGATGAGCCATTAGTTGAAGCGGAAAACACCTCTCCCGCCTTCGCCATTAAGAAAAGGAGACGGGGGAAGATAGAACTATGAGTAAATCAAAAGAGAAAAGAGCCTATTGGTGCGACTCCTGCCATGTTCCATTACTCGGGCCCCAATGTTTGGCCTGTGGCGCAAAAGGGAGAAACCTTTGCGCCGCCACTTTGGTACCGGTATTTCGTCAGGAAATTCAATATCTTAAAAAGCTGGTGGATAACGAAATACATCCTCTGCTCAAAGATGGAGAGGTATGGGTAGCCCCTGGTCAATATACTTATTATTGCCAGGGTGTCTTGATCTTCAAACTAACAGCCAAGACAGAGGATATTACCATTGCGCCCGAGGCTTTCCAACTACACCCCATAGCTCGGACTAAAAAACAGTGGCTAACTACCCTGCAGCAGGCCAATAAAAAATATATAGAAGATTTGCAATACGAGGCTGAAAGTTTTATCCGTCAGACCGTGACTGACCATGCTGATAAAATAACCCTTATTTCCTTCTCAGGCGGCAAGGATTCTACAGTGGCCTCTCATCTAGTGATGAATGGGCTGGGCCGCAGTGATATTCTCCATATCTTTGCCGATACCACTATCGAGTTTCCTGACACCTACAGCTATCTCAAAGAATTTCAGCAGCACCACCCTCTCACACCATTCATTAAGAGCGAATCGAAACTTGATTTTTTTCAGACAGCAGAGGCCATTGGGCCTCCCAGTCGGATCCTGCGCTGGTGCTGTACTACCCACAAGACCAACCCCTTGTCCAAACTCATTGACTCCATGAGTCCGGAGCAGGGTGTTTT
>DYNZ01000145.1:3167-4263 GCA_020720805.1 Leptospira biflexa
TTTGAAGAAGCATGGCTGCGCCTCATCTTAAAAAAACTACCGGATAATCCGGATCTTTTTCTCCCCAAGGCCGAGGAAAAGGCTCAGTCCCTTTTACAGGTGGGCAAACTCAAGGTCGGCGCGGCCCGGGCCTGGGCCGAGTCTGCTGGAATTATCTGTAAGAAAAAAGGGGCCTTTCAGTTAACACCTTTGGGGCAGATTATTGCCATGCACGACCCAGATCTGGATGAGGATGGAATCTGGTGGCTCCTGCACTATAACCTCGCCAAATCAAGCAGTCCTGCCTGGTTTTATTCCTTTTACTGCAACGAGTTCCGCCAAGACAGCTTCAGCCGCGATGATTTTGAGAAGGCGGTGCGGGCTCATTGGGATGACAGCCACGAGAAACCCATGACTGACAGTGTATTTCACAAGCTGATCTTTTCGCCTTTTAAGCAGGTCTTTGAAGGGACACGGCTTGGTGAAAAATTTGGTTTTTGGCTGACTGTTAATAACGGGAATTATCTGCGTCAGACAGAAAATGCGCCGCCTCTCCCCAAAGCCATCCTCGCCTACGCCCTCCTCGATTGGTCAGTTCAACAACAGCAACAGACGGCTCACCTGGAAAAATTTATGGGTGTCGGTGGTGTGGGGCGAATTTTCAGGCTTGCGCGGGAGGACCTTGACAACCTGCTGGTTGATATCGGCCAATACTATCAAAAAAAGGTGGCCTGGATCAGTCACGCCGCAGGGCTTAATTCAGTCTCCATTATGAATTTTTCCTCCATAGCTATGGTCAGCGCCTACTATTACGAGCTGGATGGTAAAGATCCCATGGATGCCCTTGCCAGGGGGGAAAAAGAAGTTGAGCAGGTTATTAGCCAAGCATCCCCGCTTTGCAACAAACAGGGCAAAGAGACATGCTATGAATAATGAAGGAATAGTGGAGTATTGGCGGGTTGAGGCAGAAGAGTCTCTCGATGTTGCAACTCATCTTTTTGAAAAAAAGGACTATTCTTACGCTCTGTTTTTTGGCCATCTTGCTGTGGAGAAAATCATTAAATCCATTTTTGTAAAAAATACAGATGAGGATGTGCCGCGTTCCCATAATTTGCTC
>DYNZ01000040.1 GCA_020720805.1 Leptospira biflexa
AAAATACAAAAAGGAAGCGATGCCATGGGGAAAACCAATTTCTTTTCGGTATAATGCCACGACCTGGCATTGCCCAACCGGTCACTTGTACTGAATCTATCGAAGTAAATCTGGTGCTGTGGTTCGACATCTCGACAAGCTCGATGCATCGCAGGCTCACCACCCAAGTTTATCGAAGCTTATTGGTATATTGCCGCGTTTTTACCATGAGACTGCCTATTCCTAAAGGTAGTGTTCAAAGGCTGGAATGCGCAAGGATCGGATTTCGATGTCACCGTTCAATCAAGGAGAGGCTCTATGCTCTATGTTTTACTAATCAATAATGACTCAAGAGAGATCAAGCAAATCTTTCAGAATATTCTTCCCTATTTACTGGAAAAAGGGGTCATCACCAGAACAGAACTCCTGGTAGTGGATGATAGCGGCGAGGATGCGACACAACAGGCACTCCACTCCTGGCAGGATCAGGTTGGCTTCACGCTGCTGCGCCATGAACAGCCCCAGGGTCTAGGGGTGATCTTGCATGAGGTGCTGAAATTAGCGCACGATCATCAGTTTGATTGGGTGTTCTTTCTCGATGGAGATGCTTTGGCGGCCGAGGATCTTCGAACGGCACTTTCCACTATGGATGAGAAAAAAGGGGAAGCTGATATCGTCTGGGGTCAGATTCATACCGGAGACCACACCAAAAAATTTCGTGACCTCTTTGAAATGGTTGTTGAAGACGGATCCTACGCCTATGACAGTACAGCTGATGATAGTGAATTTCTGGTCTTGATGCAGCAGGTACAGGAAAGCCTTTATGAAGAGGTTCGCAACTTTTTTCTTTATTTGTTTTTGATTCGCGTTCCTGAACAGGCTTTTGTTATCGATGAAGATGGGGTAGGAGCACTGTTGCAACTGCTGGTGCAGGCGAAAGAGAAAAAATGGCGGCTGGCATCGCAGGATTTTCCTATGATGCCGGTACGGCCAGCAAGGTTTGATGAGTCATTACAGGATTTCAGCGCATGGATATCCAATATGGAGCATATCCTGCGCCGAGAGTTTTTCATTTCAGAGAAAAAACCGGAGTAAATTTTGAATATTGTTTATTTGCCGGCTGGCTTTTCTGTTTTATCGGGTTTTTTCTCGTCATTACTTTTTTTTGTATCTGGTGTTTCCGGATTAGGGCTTACATTTTTATTCATCTCTATTTTGAACTTATCGCGCATCTCCTGCACCCGTTTTTGCAACTCGATTTGCTTTTTCTGTTCACCAAGATAACGTTTTACCCGATCCAGAGCTTCTGTGATAGGAAGCTGGCGCAGACCAGGGATTTTATCTTTGTTTTTTATGTAGAATTTTTGTGCATCCTCGTCTGATATAACGATATCCTTCTGCAGCGAGCTTTCCTGAAAATGCTGGCTAATCACGCTCTTTGTCTGGTAGTTGATGATGGCTTGAACGGCCGGATCTTTATCTACATTGTTTTTTAGCGCTTCACGGTAAAAGAGATACTCGTTGATGAATCTTTGCGTGAAATTTGTCTTACGCATCTGGATCAGCATCGGCTGTGATTGGGCGAATTTGTCATTATTGATAAGCTCAATAAATTTATCTTTGTCCAAGCCCTGCATTTTCGCGTAGGTGGAGATTACCGCGTTATATTCAGCATCTATCTGAGATTGACAAATGACTTCTTCGTCAATTTTGGCGACCCAATCCTTGCAACTGCTACCCATCGAGCCCCCTTTGCAAGAAACAGTCAGGCTAATGGCTGCGAGGATCGCGCTGAATCCGGCAATCTTACGAATTGCTCCCATAGTTTTCATAAAGGTTTCCTTTCGCTTATCTTTGCTTTTTTATCTTATATATCAAAAATCATAATGGCATTTGTCTGGGACTCTTTTATTAGAAAGTGGGGAAGTTCTTTGTTCCTTCATTTTTCTGATTTGATGAAGCTGTGAAGTGATAAAGATCCTGCAACACATTTTTTAAAAGAGAAATCCTTTTTTGTTTATCCGTATCCTTTTGACTAAAGGGTATAAAAAGAAGTTCATTGTTCTTACCAAGAAGTTTGCTTCCTTTTTGTTTTTCCAGGAGTCTGATAATCGCGAAGGGCTCAATTTTGACATTTTTTCCAGGTTTAATGGTAAATCCCTCTTTTTGCTCCTGGATGCTTTCTATGCGCATCTGTGTGGAATAGACCCTGATCTGTTCATTCAAAAATAGAATCTCCATCATCGTTGGCGGCGCTCCAAAACGATCCTGACACTCTGACGCAATTGCGTCTAACTCCTGGATATGCAAGGCAGCCTCCAGGCGCTTGTAGATCTCCATTTTTTGTCTGGTGTCGCTAATATATTCATCAGGAATAAACAGATCTGTGCGTAGATTGAGAATCGGCTTTTCGACACTCTCGATCTGCTGTCCAGAGAGATCGCGCACCGCATCATCCAGCAGCCTCATGTAGAGTTCAAAACCTACCTCAAGAATGTCGCCGGATTGCTGCGGACCCAGGATATTGCCAGCGCCCCGAATCTCCAAGTCGCGCATGGCAACCATAAACCCGCTGCCGAGATCCGCATATTCGTGAATGACCTGCAATCTTTTTTGAGCCACCTCGGATAAGGGGCGATCTGCCGGATAGAAAAAGTAGGCATAGGCCTTGCGGCCGCTGCGCCCCACCCGTCCTTTTAACTGGTATAGCTGGGAGAGTCCGAAGGTATCGGCTCGATTTACAATCAATGTATTCACGTTAGGGATATCGATTCCGGATTCAACAATGGTGGTACTGACCAGGACATTGATTCTTCCTTCGATAAAATCGAGCATGATATCTTCCAGTTCATGCTTTGGCAGTTGACCATGGGCCACTCCGACAATGGCAGAGGGAACCAGGGTTTGGATAAAGTCTGCAGCGGCATCTATGGTTTCTACCCTGTTGTGGATATAAAAGACCTGTCCCTCTCTGGAAAGCTCCTTTTCCAGGGCTACCTTGAGAATTTCAGGATTGTCCTCCATTATATACGCCTCTACGGCCTGTCTGCCCATAGGGGGTGTATTAATGACAGAGATATCGCGCATTTTTGCCAAACTCATGTGAAGGGTGCGGGGAATCGGCGTAGCGCTCATGGTAAGGACATCGACAAGGGTACGAAATTTTTTTAATTTTTCTTTATGGCGGACGCCAAAGCGCTGTTCCTCATCTATGACAACTAACCCGAGATTCTTAAATTTAAATTCAGGGTTTAGCAACGCATGAGTGCCGATCAGGATATCAAGTTCACCTGATTGCACCCCTTTTTTTGCTGTCTGAATCTCCTGAAGCGTAGAGAAGCGCGAGACCATGCCAACTCGAATTGGGTATTCCTGAAACCGGTTGATCAAGGTGTGATAATGTTGGGAACAGAGAACTGTCGTGGGAACCAGGATCGCGACCTGTTTGCCGGACATTACAGCCTTAAAGGCTGCCCGGATGGCTACTTCGGTTTTACCAAATCCAACATCTCCGCATATCAGCCGATCCATGGGGCGATCCGATTCCATGTCATCTTTGACATCCAGGATGGCCTGAATCTGATCCGGTGTCTCTTCATAGGGAAAAAGGGATTCAAACTCCTCCTGCCAGATGGTATCACTGCTATAGGCAAAACCTTTGAGGTTGGCACGAGCCGCATAAATCTGGATAAGCTCTCGAGCCATCTCTTCCACATTGGCGCGGACTCGCTCTTTGGTTTTTTGCCATGATGTGCCGCCAAGGCTATCAAGACGTGGATTTCCGTCTCCTGATCCGATGTATCGTTGCACCAGGGATATCTGATCCAGGGGTACATAGAGCGTGTCATCTCCATGATATTGCAGTACAAGAAAATCCCGCTCTTTGCCTGCGGCCTGAATCCGTTTCAAACCTTGGAATTGGCCAATTCCGTGATTGATATGGACGATGTAATCCCCAGGTTTGATATCAAGGTACGATTTGATCGGATCTGATCTTCTGCTTTTGTGTTTTGTTTTTTTACGGTAGCGCCTGCCAAAGATATCAAAGTCTGTTATCAAAAGCTGGCGGCTCTTTTCACAGATAAAGCCTTCATGCAGATCGCTCTGGATTAAAAAGAGACCACCGTTCGCAGGGAAAGCTGCTTTGCTTTTCTTTTGTTGTGATGAGGGTTGGTCCTTGTTTTCTGAAAAAGGAAAACTGGGATGAAATGGGGCAAGGATATCCTGTAATCGATGTAGCTGCGCTGCAAAAGGGCTGCTGATCCAAACCTGGTAACCACTTTTCTGTTTTTCCTGGATATCATCCTTGAGTAGCTGGAGTTTGCTGTTGTAACGAGGAGCTGTTTTGATGGATGTCATTAACTCTGTTTCTCTGGGAAAAGAGCGGCCTATAAGCTGTAACTCAAGGCGGGGACGTACTTTTTGCTCCAGCATCGTTGACGGAATCAACAATTTTTCAGGTTCCAGGCAGGGAAAAAGCAGACGGTGTTCCTGGTACAGTTGTGAAAATTCCTGAAAAAGTTGTTCCTGGCGACTGATGATCTCTTCGCGCCCCAGAAGGATGAAAAATGTAGATTTTGGAAATAAATCTGTTACAGGGATAGTTTCGGAAAGGATCGGTAATAGATCTTCATAACCCGAATCAAGGGCAAAGGCATGCTTTTTTCGAAAGGATTCTTTCAGTTGCTCTTGATCCAGCCCGTTTGCCCCAGCATAATAGGTGAGAAACTCTTCTAGGGCTTGCAGTTCTCCCTCACCAAGCAGGATCTCTGTTTTGGGAAGAATTTGCAGATTCGAGAGATCCTCTAAACTGCGCTGGCTAACAGGATCAAAAATGGAAATCTTTTCTACTTCAGTGTCAAAAAGCGTGATGCGCACAGGAGAATCCATAGACGAGGGAAAGATATCGATAATGTCGCCGCGCAGGGCAAACTGGCCATAGGAATCTACCATCTCCTCGCGATGGTATCCAAGACGAACGAGGGAGGCGATGAGTTCACTTCTTTCTAATTTGCCATTTTTTTGTATAAGAACCCCTTTTTCGCGCAAAAAAACAGGGGAGACGATTTGTCTGCTCATGGACTCCACTGTGAAGAGAAAGATTTTGCGATTGCCCTGAAAAATCTGAAACAGGGTGTTGACCCTTTCCCTGCTGACCTCTGGGTCAACTGCGGTACCAGAGTAGGGGAGGATATCAAGACCGGGGAAATAGGCGAGGTTACCGCTATCCATGACGCTGGAAAGCTCTTGCATAAATCGTTCGGCTTCCGGGTTGTCCCGGAAAATAAGAACCAGGTTGTGCTGGTTGAGTTTTTCAAAAAGAAGGGCGATCCAAAGTGGACGCACACCGATCGGCAAATTGCTGATTTGAATGACAGCGTCTGCTTGGCTGGCGTGATCCTGGATTTGACTTGTCAATTCCGCAGATATGAGATCTGGAAAGGATTGCCAGAAAAATGAAGATTGCTGATGCATAGGAGAACCATTCTTGCCGTAAAAGCAGAAAATAAAAAAACCAAAAATTGCAGGGGGTAATTGCGCTGACAAGGAGAAAAAGAGTTGTACGTTTGCTATAAAAATGCACAAAAGAGCCCTAAGAATCAAAAAAGCGATTTAGCGGAGGGTAAAATGGCATCCTTGGGAAAAAGAGTTCTCTTACTGTTTTTGATCATCGGGTTTTTTAGTCAGTGTGGATCGTATATTAAAATACCGGTTGTCACCTCGATGCCTGCAGATTTTCTGAATGTTTTGCAGGGTGGAAAAAAAATTGGCATTGCTGCTACTGTTAAGCCAGATATGGCTTTTGAATCCACAAGCGGGGATATTGCCGCTGTTCTCAAGGGCAGCACGGAGAATGCGCTACAAGGATTTGGTTATTTTACGATGGTGGACATTGCAAGCCGGCAGGATCGTATGAAAGAGCTGGTGCGTTCCCAGCAAGGATTGACTCAGTTTGCTTTGGAGGCTGGTAAAGAGTTTGCCATCAATGGTTTGATTTACCTGAATGTACCCCAAAATCCCATTTACGAATGTAAAACACGGCGTTTTATCAAAGAGGTGCAGGATTGCCCCAAAAAAGGGAAATGTAGTACCATAAAGGTTCCATATATTTCAAAAATTCTCTTTACGACAGTCTTTATTCAGGCAAAACTGGTGAACACGGAGACAGGCCGATCGCTCTCCTACTCGTACCAAAAACCCTTCGAAATCGAAAATTCAGCACCAAGTAATCAAGGGGTAGACTGTCCAGCTCGATCGCAGGGCTTCGATGCTGCTGCGAGAAGGGCATCGTTTACAGTCGCAAAGCATCTTTCGCCTGAGGTGAGAATGGTTGATATCGTAGTTGGTTCCGAGCCGATTGGTGTGGCTGGGCCTCATCAAAAATCTGTTGAGGCTCTGTTAAAGCAGGGGATTAAGTGGGTAGAGATTTCTCCTCCCAATTTCGAAGAGGCGAAAAAAACCTGGCTGGAGGCATTGCGGATATCGGACTATTCTGCAGCATTTGCCTACTGGAACCTGGCAGTGGCTTTCTGGGCGGAAGGGAACCTTGTCCAATCTGAGGATAACTTTCGCAAGTCGATGAGCAAAGGTGGCCCAGAGTTTATGTCTGGCAAAAAAATGCAGATCTATTCCATGTTTCTAAAAGAGAAAAAACGAATAGAGATAGAAAAACAAAAAGATACCATAAGCTTTGGCGGACCACCGATGAGAATGCTGGCGCCAATCCACGGTAACCAGATGTTATTGATTTATCGGTATTAGGTACATGGATGTACCTATGCCGCGTAGTCCACGGATGGACGGGAGCGGCGAGGTATATTGCAACAGACTCTCAGTATATCTTTAGAATTGCCTCAAGATCTTTTTTAAGGTTGGTGTTTGGATCCAAAACAGGAGCGTACCACTCTGCCAACCTGGTTTTTATCAGCTTTTGATAGTTGGAATCTATACCACCTGCAAGCAGTTGCCAGATATAAGCGTCTGTTTCCATGCGACTATTCAGAATACCGGCCTTATTGATGAGGGGGTTTTCTTCTCGGGATTGCTCGCTCCAGAAAAAATTTTTTTCATCATCCTTGCAGTGGTTGAAATGAACATTTTCCTCATATTGCGCGATATGTCGTAACTCGTGGTTGATTGTGGAAACAAAATGTTGCAAACTGCTGATTTTGACGCCAGGAAGACCCTGTGTAACCTTCTGCGAATTGATGTCAATTGTGTAGTGCATACGCCCTTTAGCATAATAGCGGTGAGTGTACATTATATAAGATTTGCCATTGACTTCACGAAAACCAGTTAAGCGAATTTGGGGAGCGAGGCCGAAATCTGCACGAAACTCTTTCATTAATTGTAATGCTTTGATATAGTGACCTGAATTGAGAAGTTGATTTACTTTACTAATTGCAAGTTTGCCGCTCTGCTGAGTTAGCGTTAGGTTTTTATTCAGGTCATATTGAAGATTGCTCGCAATGGCAACATGGTATCTCTTGCGAAAGAGCCCCCTTTTTTTTTCGATATGATAAGAATAGGATAGATAAAAAAAAATAAGCAGCAAGAAGAAAACGGGAATAACGCAGAGAAAATATTTTATCTCTTTTTTGGGAATACTTCGCATGCAGATTTATTCAGGAAATTGATCTTTGGCTGATTCAAAAAGCTGCTGCAGTTCGCCTAAACCGTTGATAAAAGAGTCTGGGTCATCGGCATCTGAGGCCAATTCGATTTTCCTAACGATCTCGATGACATCTCGAAAGAAGGATGCTTCATTCTCCTCTGGTTTCCCGTTTTGGAGGATATCCTCCAGGTCATCCCGCAACCCGCCAAGCTCTTCTGTTACATCGAGAATATCATCTGGATCTAGATCATCGTCCTCGGTTAGGTCATCAATGAGACCGGATAGCTCTTCGGCAATTTCCTGTAACTCTTTTCGCTTCATTTTTATATCGCGTCTTTCCTCGTTTTGTTATGAGTCGAATCGGCAGGTAAATCTCCAATAAATTTACGGAACGATTCTGGCGTCCAGTTTTGGATTGTTAGCTGCTTATTTCGATTTTGTTGGCCCCTGACGATCGTTATCGCATTTTTAGGGCAATGCAGCAGGGCAGCAATGTAGGCTATCACCTCTTCATTCGCCTTTCCATCTGTTGGCGCAGAGAGGATATACAGGTTTACCTTGCCAGTGCTATCCAGTCGCACCATTTTCTTTTTTGCTTTAGGATGAACCTTAATTTCAATAATCATAGTCATGATTCCATCATGCGTTATTTTTCCTACATATCTTTGCATGCAAATCTTTTTTTGGGTTCATTCAAAAAGTCTGCGCTAAAAAGAAAAACCATTTGAAATCCTATACCATAAGTAGAGAAGTTGCCAGACTGCTGGCTGTGATTGCTTGAATCTGGGGCAGTTACCCATCTCTTTCAAGGAGCGTGCTTATGTTTGTCTGGAACATTGATCCAGTTTTACTGAACCTCGATTTTTTACAGGTACGATACTATGGTCTCTTATTTGCGTCAGCATTTTTAATGGGCTATATCATGGTTCGTTATAACATGAAAAGGAAAGGACAGGATCTGGCTCTTGCGGATAGCCTCCTGACATACATGGTTGTTGGTATTGTCCTTGGTTCACGGCTTGTACACGTCTTTTTTTATGACACATCCTATTATCTAAGCAATCCATTGGAGATTATCAAAATCTGGCACGGTGGTGTCGCCAGCCATGGCGGTGTTTTGGGGGCTGTCCTTGCGGCATGGATTTTTGTGCGTCGGAAAAAAATGGAGTTTTGGGATCTTGCGGACTCTGTTGCCATGCCGTTATTGCTCTCTGGTTTTTTTATCAGAATAGGAAATTTCTTTAATTCGGAGATTGTCGGTGCAGTTACCGACCCCGCTCGTGTTCCCTGGGCTGTAAAATTTTTGCGTTACGACCACAATCTTTCTGAAGATAAAGTTCCCTGGCGCCATCCCAGCCAGATGTATGAGGTTCTATTGTCTCATTTTTTGGGATATGCTCTTCTGTTTTTTATCCAGAAATTTTGGGGAGCGCGCTTAAAAACAGGTACAATGACGATTCTAGCAATGATCTGGTATTTTTTTGCACGTTTTGTTGTCGAATTTTTTAAAGAGTATCAGACGCTCACCACAGGTTTAACAATGGGACAATGGTTGTCTATTCCTTTTGTATTATTAGGCATTGGCTTGTTTATCTATCGCCAGAAAACGGGCAGAGCCATCGACCAGCCGGGAGACGTTTCTAGGCAGTAACATCATATCAGGTAAATTGTTTATGAAAGATTTAAGGGTTTTTTTAAATCACCTTTCCAGTCGTGGTCAGCTTGTAGAAATAGCAGAACCGGTTGATGCAGAGTTAGAATTGGCGGAGATCCATCGACGGGTTATAAGCGCGAATGGACCTGCCCTTTTTTTTTCCAAGGTGCATTACCGTCAGCAGCCGTACCGATTTGGCGTTGTTAGCAATCTTTTTGGATCTAGGGAGAGAATCGACGCCGCATTTGGTTTGGAACCACAAAAGCTAATTCGCGAGCTAACCCAGTTGGCCCAGCAGCCGCCATCCTTAAAAACGTTCTGGCAGCACCGTTCCATGATCTATTCTCTGCGTAACATCGGTTTACGGCGCGGCAGGTCAGGACCTGTCATGGAAGAGAGGGATGATATTTCCCTGGATGATTTGCCAATGGTAAAGCAATGGTCGCAGGATGGTGGTTTCTTCCTCACATTACCGCTGGTATATACAGAGCATCCCGATCACGGTAGCCATAATCTCGGTATGTATCGCATGCAGCGTTATGATGGCAAGCAGACTGGTATGCATTGGCAAATTCATAAAGGGGGAGGGTTTCATTACTCTCTGGCGGAAAAGCAGGGAAGCGCTTTACCCGTAACAGTTTTTCTGGGTGGGCCCCCAGCCTTAATCCTATCAGCGATTGCACCCCTGCCTGAAAACGTGGGTGAGCTATTGTTGACCAGTTTATTGCAAGGAAAGAAATTGCAAATGACGGGAGCTGTCGAAAATGGTCACCCATTGGTGGCTCAGGCCGAATTTGCGCTGGTGGGACGGGTGCCGGCATCACATCGCAGACCGGAAGGGCCTTTCGGCGATCATTATGGGTATTATTCATTAAAGCATCCTTATCCCGTTTTTCAAATCGAACACATATATCACAGAAGGGATGCCATCCTTCCGCTGACAGTGGTTGGAAAACCAAAGCAGGAGGATTTTTTTATTGGAGATTACCTTCAGGAGTTGCTGTCACCATTGTTTCCCATGGTAATGCCGGGAGTGAAAGATCTTTGGTCGTATGGTGAAACAGGTTATCACTCCCTGTCGGCAGCGGTTGTTCAGGAGAGATACCCAAGGGAGGCGATGGGAAGCGCTTTTGCTATCTTAGGTCAGGGGCAACTCTCCTTAACGAAGTTTTTATTGATGCTGGATACAGCTCTTGATCTTAAAAATTTTAAGGAAGTTCTCTTCTATATTTTAGAGCGGGCTGATTTCAGTCGTGATTTAATGATTTTTGACCAGTTATCCATGGATACTTTGGATTACACCGGTCCTGAGGTCAATAAAGGATCGAAAGCTGTTCTGATAGGAATGGGTCGGCCTATACGAAAATTACCACGCAAGATTCGCAAAGTTCCTTCGTGGGTAAAGCAGGCCGAGGTTTTTGTTCCAGGTTGTCTTGTTATCGACTCGGGTAAAGAATTTTCTAAAGAGAAACGCACACCTGAACAGATGATCCAAAGTAAAGATTTTGAAGAGTGGCCGCTCGTTATACTCTGCGATAATGCAAAAAAGACGGTTGCCTCCCTGGGACGGTTTTTGTGGACGGTGTTTACAAGGTTTGAGCCTGCGGCTGATCTTTACTCTGCGCGCGTCGAGCTCGTGCGCAATAGTGCAAGGATGCATGGTCCGATTTTACTTGATGCGCGCATGAAGCCAAACTATCCTGATGAACTTTTTTGTGACGATGCAACCGCCAAGCTTGTATCGGAGAGATGGAACCGCTATTTTCCACAGGGTATGGAAATGGGAGACAGCGCGAGCGGCCACCTGGATATATTATAGGAAAAATGGATGTACTTTGATTCTCAGGTATGGGAAAATCTGGCAGGAGCACTGGCAGAGCGGCAGCGCAGGAATTTGACTAATTTTCATGGTTACAAACATGCAGCAGTACTAATTGTTTTTGATACTCGCTCGCCAGAGAAGCTGCTACTGATTAAGCGCAGCGAACACTTTGGACATCACAAAGGCCAGTTTGCCTTTCCAGGCGGTATCTTTGAAGAGACGGATGGCGACCTGACGCAGACTGCCTGTCGCGAGGCCGAGGAAGAGGTTGGGCTGGAAAAAGATTGTTACCGTATTCTTGGGCTATGGGATGATTACCCGGTTCCAACTGGCTTTGTGATTACCCCTGTCATTGCCTGCTTACGCACCGACTGTGAGCTAACGACAGATACTAAAGAAATTGAGTATGCTTTTTGGGAGGATCTCACAAGTTTTCTCCGAAATGAAAAGATCTATTCCCGTTCGTTTGAATTGGAAGGAGTCCATAGACTTGTATGGTATTTCCCGACTCCACGTGGGGAGATCTGGGGAGCAACGGGCGCTATTATCTACGACGTTTTGCAATTCATCCAGAAACTTTCCTGAAATCAACGCAAATGTACTTTGTTTATATCGTGGAGTGTAATGATGGCAGCCTGTATACAGGCATCGCATTGGATGTTGTCAAAAGAGTAAAGTTACACAACAGCGGCAAAGGTGCAAAATACACTGCCCTTCATAAGCCGGTTCATTTGAGGTATATAGAACCGGCGGGAAGCAGGGCAGAGGCTATGCTGCGGGAAAGACAAATTAAAAAATTTCCAAGGAAGCAAAAATTAGCTCTATTGGCTGAAAATATGTAATATTATTTTTTTAGTGATTGGAGCTTGGTTTCCAGATCACGAAGCAAACGTTCGTTTTCCATTGTCTGCTTGAATGAAGCGAGAAACTCTCCAAGCTTTTTTTTGACGGCTTCTCCATCCCAGGGCTTGGCGATAAAGTAGTTCAGGTGTGCGTTATTCACAGCATTTACGACATCCTGGAAACTGGCCTGACCGGTGAGCAGAATCTTGATCACGGCAGGGTAGAGCTCATGGATACGAGCCAGAAATTCATCACCCTTGATGCCAGGCATAACCTGGTCAGAGATAACCATCTCTACATAATCTCCCTGCTCGTGGATCAGTTCTATGATCTCCAGAGCCTCTTCAGCAGAGGTTGATGTGCGAATACGATGGCTATCGGAAAAAGCTTCCTTTAACTGCTGACGTAAAGTGGTCAGGATCGCTTCTTCGTCATCGACACAGATAATGTACCCTTTGTTGGTCATCTTGCTTTCTCTATTCCAGACTAATTTTAGCTCAGGTTGTCGACAAGCTCGCCATTTTCAACAACAATTCTACCTTTGCTGATGACTGTAGAGGGGAAACTGCGCAGCTCCTGTCCAATAAAAGGGGTATTATAGCAACGACCGGCAAATGTCTGTTCTGTAATCTTATGCTTTTTATCGGGATGCAGGCAGGTAATATTTGCCTCCTGGCCAATGGTTAAACGACCAAAGGGGAGACGGAGTCTTTTGCTGATATTGGTGCTAAGAAGGGCAGCTATCTGCAAAGGCGCCATCTTTCCCTGGTGATAGAGTGCTTCGATTGCGGTGGCTGCATTTGTCTCAATCGTACTGATACCATAAGGAGCGTACTCGAGCTCCTGTTCAACCTCATAGGGAAGGTGAGGATTATGGTCGCTCACAATGAAATCAATAACTCCATTTTTACAGGCCTCGATTAACCCTACTCTGTCCTGGTCATTTCGAAATGGGGGAAAGACCTTCGCTTCCGCGAGATAATGGTAGTACACCTGGTCTGTAAGGTAGAGGTAATGTGCCGCGGTGAAGCTCTGGATATTCACTTTGTCCTGTTTGGCGCCGGCTATCAGGTCGCAAGATCCCTTGCTCGTTATGGGGCCAATGTTGATACTCGCTTCCGTGAGTTTGGTTAGTAAAATATCACGAGCTATGGAGATTTGCTCGCTTTCCGCCGGGCTGGCCTTTAATCCAAGTTCTGATGCGACAGCGCCTTCATTGGCGATACCGCTGGCGCTAAGGAGGGGATCATCAGGAAAGGAGAATATCGGAGCTTCAACCATTTTTGAGTAGGATAGGGCGCGCCGCATGATCAGAGTGTTTGTCACCGGATGGCGTCCGTCGCTGAATCCGACGCAGCCTGCTTTCTTGAGCTCATTCATTTCAGCAAGCTGCTTGCCCTGGCTATGGTGCGTGAGGCAACCAAGCGGTAAAACATGAACCAGGCTTTGCCTTCCCTCAGTTAGAATGAATTTTACTAATGCCTGGTTGTCAATTCGTGGTTCTGTGGTTGGTAGAGTGACAATGGCGGTATAGCCACCTTTCGCAGCCCGGCGCGCGCTCTCAGCTAACGTTTCCACATCCTCGCGTCCCGGCTCCCCAGAGGAAAAAAAAGCGTCCACAAACCCAGGCATCACCCATTGGCCCTCCATAGGGAGCACTCTACCAGCCTTCTCATTGGCAATATTCGCACTGATCTCCTCGATCATTCCGTCTTTGATAAGAATATCGCCGATCAGGTCAGTGTTGGTTTCCGGATCTAAAATACGTCCCTGTTTAAGCAGGATACTTTCCATGCTGCGTACTCCTTTTATGTTTGCGCCTTATTCGAAATCTTCTTCGGTCTCTGGATAGTTTTCTACACGCGGGCGGAAAAGATAAAAAACAGCCATACGAACTGCAACGCCATTCGTGACCTGGGTATTGATTAGGGATCTTTCACCATCGGCAACGATATCGTCAATTTCTATCCCCCGGTTGATGGGACCTGGATGGAGAACAAATAGAGTCGGTTTTGCTTTCCGCAATCGCTTCTCGTTGAGGCTGAATAGGGTTTGGTATTCCCTTGTGGATGGAAATAGGCTGTCAATAGGCTGGTCAGGAGCGCTATGCCGCTCAAATTGAACACGCAACATGTTGATGGCGTCCAGTTTAGGTAAAATACGATCAAGGTCGGTTGTTACTTCGACTCCCATTTTCTCCATCTCCCTGGGAATCAAGGTAAGGGGGCCACATACTGTTACATTGGCTCCCAATTTTTTTAAGCAATGGATATTTGACCGGGCGACCCGGCTATGAACAATATCACCCACAATGGCGATGTTTTTTCCCTGGAAGGCATTGATGTCAAAATTCCACTGTTCGTATAAGGTGTAGGCATCCAAAAGGGCTTGTGTGGGATGAGAGTGGTTTCCATCGCCGCCATTGATTACGGAGACCGGCATTTTACGGGCGATCAGGTGCGGCGCCATGGGCGATTTATGCCGCATCACAATATAGTCTGCCTTGTAGGAGGAGAGGGTCTTGACCGTATCGATCAGGGACTCTCCTTTTGTTACACTGGAGGTGCTAACGGAGATATTAATAATGTCAGCTCCAAGGCGTTTAGCAGCCAGTTCAAAACTTGTTCTAGTGCGTGTGGATGCTTCGTAGAAAAGAGTTACAACAGTTTTGCCGCGTAAGGTAGGCAGCTTTTTCATGGAACGGGTAAATACTGATTTGAAGTGACGGGCGCTCTCTAGGATTGTGATAATTTGCTCTTTCGATAGCCCTTTGATATCCAAAAGATCCTTTTGTGAGAATGGTTCCAAGTAGATCCTCCCCGCACAGGACTCTGAATCATTTATAGAGTCCCCTATATTACTCCTGCGACTGGTGTATCGGGAGCATGAGATGATTCTATAAAAAATGGCAACCAAGCGTCAAGAATTTATAATCGAGAAACCCATATTAATTGGATTTCATCTCTTTTTGCCGTGAATCCTGCTTTTCATGTTTACCAGAGCGTTTTGAAAGAAATTTTTTGCTTTGTCATACTCTCCGCGTAAAAGATACAAAAATCCCAGTTCGCGTTCTGTCTCGGGATTGTTCTGCCCTCTTTGTTTTTCCAGAGTCAGGATCTCTCTGTCCACTCTTTCCAGTTCAGCCTTTTCGTTCTTTTTGCGGTTAAGCTCTTCCAGGAATTTTTCATACTGTTCCCGTTTTCCACTTTGGTCAAGAAAATCGTTCAATAGGTCAACTAGGAGTGCCTCTGCCTTTTTGAAATTGCCTGCGCGAAGATGGGCAAGTCCCTGCTTCTGGCGCAAATCAAATGGGGATGATTTGGTTACACTTTTATCAAGGAGAGGGATCGCTTTATCAAAGGCCTCAGTCTGATAATAGGCGTTCATGAGCCATTCATTGATATAGGAGGCCTCGTCATGCTTTTGAAAGAAGGTTTTTGCCTGCTCCAGGTAGGGAATGGCCTCAGCAAGCGACCCTTGAAGATAGAGGGCCTCACCAAAAAGGTAGCTTCCCTGGGAGATGATGGATTCGTTGCCAGCCCTGGCAACCAGAGGCCAACTGTGGAGAATTTTGCGTATCTGCGTCAGGTCTCCATTGTATTTTTTTACTGCTACGGCCAAATTGAGGCGGATTGCCAGAAGGAGATCTGATCCGAATATTTCGCTCAGCTCCTGGTTTTGGCTCAGGATCTCCAGCCCTTTTTTCAGTATCTCGATGGCCGGCAGGGATTGATTGGTACGAATTAATATCTCTGCTTTATTGTTGTAAGCGGGAACAAACTCTGGATGTTTTTCAATCATAGCATCGTAAAGGAGAGGATCTGTCTGCACTTTGTCGCTGATTTTGTTGTAGGCATCGATAAATTCCTTGCCAAAGCGCTGAAGCAGATTTTTTGAGTCTTGCTGCATAATTCTATCCTTTGTTTTTGGAATGATCTCATCCGTGCTGCCAATCGAATCCAGACAGCCTATTTTCATAAAAAAAAGCGGAGCATGGTATCATGGCAATACGGAAATCGTGAATGAAAAGGTCATCCACTATTTTTTTTCCGCCCTGCAAAAAATCGGGGGAAGGTACTATCTGGTAACAGATCAAGAGCGCGAAGAGGTCATTGTTGAGGATACGCCCTTGCTGGTTCGACGCGTGTTTTTTTATGAGGTTTTTGTGGAGGGGAAGGGGAATTCTGCCGCTAACGAGGCGTGTGAGGCTGAGCTTTTCTGTCAGAATCACCACCGTTTTAGCCTGATTCCGGAGAAATTTTTTATCAGAAAAGATGGAGAATGGATAACAGAGGTTTTCTACAAAGGAGAATGGTGGCCGGTTCGCTTTTTGGATGGAGCAAAACAGGATCTCTGTTCTCAGGCTACTTTAGGTGGTCAGCTCCGGCTCTCAGGCGTGGTGTTGGAAATACCTGGTTGCTAAGTTGTTTCTATTTTGGCTTTGGCCAGTAGCTCGGCTGCTTTGCGCGGGTTCCCCGAAAAAAGGTACATAAGACTCATGTCCAGCGCATCTCGCGCATTACCAGCATCCTGTTTGTCTAACTCTGCAATTTTCGCATCCAGAATTACTCGATTTTCCTGTTGCCAATCTTGGGCTGATTCTTGTAAAAAACTATCAAATTTTTGAAAATTGGTCTCAGCCGAGAAAAGCTCCCACAGGTCTTGAGCCAATTTTTGTTCGTCTCTATCATCGCTTGCCCGTGGCTCCGTGAGGCTTAACCTGGTAAGTAACTGCCTGAGCTCCTGATTTTTGTTTCCACTTTTTGTTAGTTGTTCGGCATAGGCTCGCGATTTCGAGTAGTCGCGCTGACTATAGTGAAGAAAGGCCAGAGCCAGTAATGCCTGGTGGTGGTCAGGTTCGTACTTCAGGGTTTGTTCGAATGCCTGTTGTGCCTTATCGACCTGACCAAGCTGACCCCTGGCAAAGCCAAGCAGGATGTGTACGCGGGTAAAATCGGGCTGGAGTTGAGCAGCCCTGGAAAACATCGATGCTGCTGCCTGGAAGCGGTGGATTCGGTAAAAGAGCACCCCCAAATTAAAGAGAGCAATAAAATCCTGCTTTAAGATGTAAGCCCTCTTCAAGCTGCGAATGGCAAGGCGGTATCTCCCTGCTTTGGATAGTAGGGTGCCGAGGTTGATCAGGGCTGGTCGAAAATTTCGATCCAGCTCTAAAATTTGCTGGTAGATGCGCAGTGCCAACGCTGAATTTCCGTTTTTTTCCGCAGCAACAGCTCGATGAAATAGGTATTGAGACTCTTTTGACATGAAAACGCCAGGATCCCTATTTTTTATCCAATTCAATTTCCATAATTTTTTGAAACAGAACAGGATGGGGCATGGCCTTGTAGTGCTTTCCATTAATGAATATAGACGGTGTTCCCTCTAGCCTCATCCGATCCGCCTCTTTCATCTCCTTCTGAAGATGGGTCTCTGCGCCTGGGCTGTTTATGCAGGATTTTAGCTGCTCAATCTGCAAACCTGGCACCTGGGATGCGATTTTTAGGACACCCTGGATGTCGATCTGGTGTATCTCATGGTTAAAGATGGCGTCATGCATCTGCCAGAAGAGCTTCTGATGGGCGGCACAGGAGACAGCCTTAGCCAGTAAGCAGGCTCCAGGATGGAGTTGCCGGCTCATCCCTTTGTTGCAGCTATTATCCAGGGGGAAATTGGCAAATTTTAACCTCATCTTACCGTTGCTATTGTTGACAATCTGCTTTAATACAGGAGCCACTTTGGCGCAAAAAGGACACATAAAGTCAGAGAATTCGATGATTTCAATAGGTGCGTTTTTCTCACCATACCAAGGGTGGAGATCTGGAAGTTTGAGGGTGTGCCGCTCCTGAGCCTGGTAATCCATTAGGATTTTCGTGATGATATTCTCTGTTTTCTGATCTTTTGCCGTGACCTTGTCCGATTTTAAGGTGGTGAGTATCCCAAAACCAAGCAAAGCGCTAATAAAAAGCGAACCAAATACCCTGGAAAAAGATGCGACCCGTGTGATATTGCCATCAGGTTTCACCAGGAGTCGGTTCAGGGTGTTTTGAATGTTTTTCAAATTTGCCCAGGTTGGCTGTTTCTTTTCATGAAAGTAAAAAATGGCGAGTGATCCCCAAAGCGCGATATAGGTTACCATACAAAGAGGGCATAGACTATGAACAAAAGCTACACTATAGATGAGCAAAACCAGATCAAAAAGGGATCCGATTACGAGAACCCAAAAGAGCAGAGATGCAAGTTTTTCCTGTAATTTGTCTCTACTCAACATTACGTTTATCGTTAACAAAATAGCGAAGGCAAAAAAGGAGAAACCCCACAAAGCCATGGGAATACCTAACAGGGTAGCAAGTGAGGAACTATTTACTTTTGCGCAGCTAAAGGAAGAGTCCTGGCCACCGCACATAGATTGTGCCAGCCAGTTTTTTTCGGTTTGCGATGCACCCGCACCTGCTGCATGCATCTCTGTAAGGATGTAGGAAAAATAGATTCCCACCAGCAGGAAGAGCAAGATGGCGGGAAGGAAAAACTTGGAGCGATTCTGTGGCTGGGGCATTATTAAATTCTCCTAAGAGTTAGAGTAGGTAGCCATTTTTCGATTGAGATTAGGAAGAAGCTTGCAGAAACGCAACTTTATTTTAAATACGATTCTGTGAAAAAAGGATAAAAATACACCACGAGGACTTTCAGAATTTGGGTGATGGGGCTTAGCGTCAAACTGGTTCCAGGTAGAGAGTCTCTAAGATCGGGCGCAAATAAAAAGAGCATTCAACACATTCCGTAATCATGATCCTTTTACAACGGGTAATCTAGGATAGAGGTAATGAAAAAACCGATCTCCTGTGGATGCCGCGATGAAAAAATATCAAAATCATCCAGGATTCCTCATGGAGAAAAAAAAATTTATGAATTGTTATCCTTTTTCCCTCTGCGCATGGATTTCATGGAATCTTTATTGTTGACAAATGTCTCTATTTGTTCGATCTTGTAAGAACCAGGATAGTAAGCAGAGCAATGAGCTGATGATTTCATGAAACTAAACCCATTTAAAAATGCGAACCTAACTGATGTTCAGGTCTATCTAAGCGAAGAAATTCAGCGCTTCTGGGAAGAGCAAAAAGAAAATTTCCGGATTAAAATAAAGAAACTGCGGGAAAAGGGGCGCGAGCGCCTCACCGTAATGCTGATCCCCCATTCAGAGAAAAAAATCCTCAATTTCCATATTACTTTTTTTGCCATAACAAGCTGGATTGCTGTCATTGTGCTGGTAATCTTGATAGCTTCCGTTACAATCATCAACCACTCCTCCACGGTCAAAGAGGTGGATATCCTTTTAGGAAATGAAAAGGATTCCAAAAAACTGATCGCGGATTTTAAAAAGGAGACCAAGCTTCTCGGGAAGATTTTTGATACCTTTAAGCCTGAGATCATTGGATTGCATAGAATTACCAGCGGGAATAGCGGCGCCAACAATCTATTCGGTGGAATTGGTGGGCCTGCAACGGGGAAAAAGCATGAAAAACCTGAGCACGATCCTAGCAGCCAAGAAAATTTGCCTAGTGAGATCTATGATATCAACCGGATCCAGGTCGATCTTGCGGTGGCGGCAAAAACGATCGATGGAGTGAAGAATTTTTTGGTATCCAGAAAGAAAATCATCGAAAACACCCCATCTGTCTGGCCAACTGATGGATATATTGGAAATCTCTTCGGCAGGGTTGAAGCTGGTACAGATCAAGAGTACCAGCATGGAGTAGATATTATTGCTATGCCTGGTGCTGCTGTCCGAGCAACAGCTCCGGGTACAGTCGTCTTTTCTGGGTGGGATGACGCGCTTGGTCTCACGGTCTTGATTAAACATAAATACGGATATATGACAACATACGGCCATAACCAGCGGGTCAATGTACGCGAAGGTCAAAAAGTCTCTAAAAATGAGGTTATCGCATACGTGGGCAGAACAGGCTCCAGCCAGCGGTTTGCCTGTCACTATCGGGTTAAGGTTGGAACAGTTTTCGTCGATCCTTTGCCATATCTCAACCGTATCAAATTGAATTAAACATTTCTGGTATCCTGGAACCGAAAACTACCCTGAAAGCAAGAAACATGGCAAAAGATAATGAAGAAATAGTTGTGAACAGCCTGATTGGCGAGGGTTCCGAATTTCGTGGCGAATTTAAAGTCAATGGCTTACTTCGGATTGACGGTCGTTTCAATGGCGAGATTGAAACAGAGGGAAAGGTTTTAATCGGTCAGCACGGCTACGTGGAAACCGATATCAAAGCAAGCACTGTCATCATCGGCGGAGAGGTGCATGGAAATATCTTTGCGCAAAAAGAGGTCACAATTCTATCCACGGGCCGTCTTTTTGGCAATATTGTCACCTCCTCCTTGCATTTAGAGGAGGGTGTCATCTTTGAGGGCTCTTGTCATATCAATCAGGGTGAACAGACAATCCAGGCTGTTGGTAAAAAACAGAGCAAAAAGAGATAACCTCGATGGCGCGCATTGGTGGCACCAACTCCTCATCCCTTTTCTCCCGTGGTAATCAGGCCTCTGGGGTCTCTCCAAAAGATGGGTCGATCTCATCCCAGGGAAAGGTGCAGCCAGCGAACTCAACCTTTGAGGCTCAGCTTGGAACCTTTCTCCATCAAAAGCAGCCCTATTCCCTTGAAGAGCTTCTACAGGAGTATGATACCCTATCGCGTCGCTTCTTGGACTCTAAGGGATTAGAAGAGTTTCGAAACTTTCGGGATCTGGTCTATCGTATCCTTGACTCGATTCTGGAACAGGGTTTTCAGTTAAAATTTATCAACAGCACTTCGCCGCGAACTTCCCAGGTTCAGCGCCACGAAGTTGTTGTGATTCGTACCAAAATGGCGGAATTGAGCGCAAATTTTTTACAACGCAATAAGGAAGCGATGGGGTTGTTGAAATCTGTCGAGGAGATACGAGGTCTCTTAATCAATTTTCTCTCCTGATTACACTATGTCATCTTTTTTGCCAACCATCCATGCACAGAATAAAGCCCGAACCTATCTCGAGCGTTTTTATCGATCAGGCAAGATACCTCATGCTCTTAGGTTTGTGGGGCCTCCATCAGTTGGAAAAATGACGACAGCGCGCCAATGGGCAAAATTGCTTTTGTGTGCGGATAGTGATCTCGCATCCCTTGAGGCATGCGGACAGTGTTCATCATGTCACTCTTTTGAGTCAGGGACTCATCCTGACTTGATCACCCTCGCACCTGCTCCAGGCAAAAAAGCGATAGGGGTGGATGAGGTGAGGGAGCTGATTCTGGCGGCTCGTCTGTATCCGTTGATCTCATCAAGAAAACTTTTTTTGCTGGATGAAGCGGATTCTATGGGGGCATCCGCGCAAAACAGCCTTCTCAAGATTCTGGAGGAGGCGCCGGAAAACCAATTTATCATTCTGATCTGTCGGCAGGAGGAGACTCTGCTGCCAACGGTGTTATCCAGAACCGTTCGTTTACCATTTGATGCCCTGCGCCAGGATGATCTTGCGGCTCTACTTCCAAGCGGCCAGGAAGATTACCTATCCTTATACGAATGGCAAAGTTTTCAGGGTAGGGAAGAGGAGGCTGCTTTGTGTCAGCAGGTTTGGCAGCAGGTCTCCCTGTTAGGACGGTTGTCAGAGGCAGAGGAGGTATGGAGTACAATTTCAAAACGTGATCGTGATTTTTTTGTCCTGCTCTGCGATTTTTTACTTCCGCGTTACCAGCAGGCGACAATAACCACCACAGACGAGCAGAGAAAAGAGCTCCTGCGCAGATTTGGCGTCACTCTGGAATGGCGTCGTGCTCTTGAGGAGAATGCAAATGTTGTTTTATCTTTTTATAATTGGCTGCTTCGTATGAGCGAAAGCAGCCAATTGAAAGATACGCGGTGATAATAGTTTTTTTAAACCCCGGTTCCTAATCCACCGTCAATACGTAATACAACCCCGGTAATAAAATCGGATAATGGACTGGCCAAAAAGAGAATTCCGTTGGCAACATCGTTCATGGTTCCAAAGCGACCCAGAGGCGTTTCAGAAATTAAGGCCTCTCTTTGTGCTTCTGTCAGATTTTTTGTGAGCTCAGTGATAACAAGTCCTGGTGCAACAGCGTTTACATTAATATTTCGTTTGGCAAATTCTTTTGCCCACGTTTTTGTCAATCCGATAACGCCTGCTTTAGAGGCGACGTAGTTCGCCTGGCCCGGATTGCCCAGCAACCCGACAACCGACGCAACATTGACAATCTTTCCTTTCCGGGCTTTGATCATCAGTTTTACCGCAGCCTTGGTCATGTGGAAAACGCCCTTCAGGTTGACGTTCAGTACTGTGTCCCAGTCTGACTCTTTCATTTTGATAGTGAGGTCATCACGAAGTACGCCAGCGTTGTTGATTAATATGTCCAAATTACCATAACTATCTTTTATTTTATCCATTATCCCTGAACATTGGTCAAAATTGGTTACATCGCCCTGGAGACCCATACAATCCACTCCGAGAGACCTGATTTCTGCTGCTGCTGCATCCAGGCTTTCCTGGAGAATATCGACTAAAACGATATTGCATCCTTGTTCAGCCAAAGTTCTGGCGGTGGCTAATCCAAATCCTCTAGCTCCACCTGTAATGAGTGCTACTTGACCCTTTAGCATAACGCAATCCTCCCTGATGAAAAATATTTATTATGTAGAATTTCCTTTACGTAATCAATATATCATATTTTGCTGGATTTAGCATCTCTTTTTCCCCATGCTTTGAATGATATTTTTATAAAAGTATATCAGTTTTTCCCTTGACACAAAGGTGCCCCTTTTTAGTTTCTACCCCTTAGCATTTCCGGGTGGTTAGCTCAGCTGGTTAGAGTGCCTGCTCGACACGCAGGAGGTCACTGGTTCGATCCCAGTACTACCCAATCCAGAGATTCAATGCAAAAGGAATAAAGAGGGCAAGGACTGAATGCGTCGATCCAGATCATCAAATAAACCGGCTCCGAAAAAGGAAGACGGCATAGCTGTTGGCAGCATGATAATCGCAGAACAGGTTCGTCTCATTGTTGAGGGCGGACCCCCTGAGATTATGCACCTGAATGACGCTTTGCGCCGTGCTGAGGAGGCAGGCCTGGATCTTGTGCAGGTTTCGAGCAGCCAGGATATTCCTGTAGTAAAGATCGTGGATTTTGGTAAATTTCGCTTTGAGCATCTCAAAAAGCAGAAAGAGGCCAAGAAAAAGCAGAAGGTAATCACGATAAAAGAAGTGAAGATGCGTCCGAAGATCGATACGCACGATTACGAAACAAAAAAGAAGCAGGCGCTTGGGTTTCTGGATAAGGGAGACAAAGTAAAGGTTACAATGATGTTTCGCGGACGTGAGATGGCTCACAAAGAACTTGGATTTAATGTTGTGGAAAAATTCTACCAGGAGATTCAGGATCAATGCCTTTTGGAAAAGGAGGCAGCGATGGAAGGGCCGAATATTATTATGGTGTTAGCACCCAAAAAAAAGTAGCCTATATTTTGCTGATAGAGAATTCTTAAGTTTTTATAGATATTATCATTTACTATATTCGGGAGAGAAGTATGCCGAAGATGAAAACCAATTCGGGCGCGAAAAAACGCTTTAAAGTCACTGGAACAGGCAAATTAAAACGTTCGCGTGCTTTTGGAAATCATATTTTGACCAAAAAAAGTGCTAAACGGAAGAGACGTCTGCGTACTGGTGTTATCGTTGATAAAACCAACCATGAGCGAATTATGCAATTGCTGCCTAACTCATGAGGCAACTTGAATAAGAATATATAAGCATAGAGGAATACAAGAATGACTAGAGCCAGATCCGGCGTTATTCATGCAAACCGCCGTAAAAAAGTACTAAAACAAGCAAAGGGGTATATGGGAGGACGTGGACGTCTTTTCCGTACCGCTAAAGATGCGATTCGAAAGTCTCTGCAGCATGCATTTGATGATAGGAAGCGGAAAAAACGTGATTTCCGTTCGCTTTGGATTGTGCGTTTGAATGCCGCCTGCCGGGAAGAGGGTCTATCCTATAGCCAGTTTATTCATGGTTTAAAAGTTCAGGGAATCGATCTGGACAGGAAAACATTGTCACAAATGGCTATTCATGACAGTGAAGGCTTCAAGCAGCTTGTCTCTCAGGTAAAACCTGCCTGAAGGTTCGATATTTCTGGGGTAGATGGTCTGTCCCAGAAATATCTTTAGACCGATTGGCGCCCTCTCAAAATACCTCTACCTCCTTTTCATCTTTCTCCGTATCCCGAAATTATTTTTTACTTTCGTAAAAGAGTCAAATATACTGTTTGCGATGGACTTTGTGCCAAAAGGACGTTGGTATACTGCGAAGAA